>JAJYWK010000048.1 GCA_021791515.1 bacterium
AAAGACGACCAAGCAAAAAAAGCGACCCAGACACGGGGAAATGATTCCCGCCGGACGTTTTTGTATCAATGCTAACGGCGGCCGGGGAAAACTCGTGAATCGAGTCCTCCCCGCCGCTGGTATGTTTCAAGGCTGCTCTGGCACCGCCACTTGGGCGGGCGACAACAGTTCTTCGACCGTCAGATTCGCATGGCAACCGTCCGCAGGACAGTAGCCATTGTTATTGACGAACCACTCGTAGATTTCCGTCCCGCAATGGGGACAGATCCCGGTCTTATCTTGAGCGCTCATGAGACCTCCTCTATGTTTTTTGTTTTGCCTCAAGCTCGCATGGCTGGCGGAATTACCATGGCCACGACCTTCGCACAAAACAAAACCGCCTCTTTCATTTCGTGAAAGCGGCGGTGTTAGGAATGAGTTAACTCACACGCAAAACGGCCGCTTCCACGAAGGAAAAGGCAATAACATTTCAAAATATAGGTATGGAAATAGGTATATTTTCATATTGTTGATATTGTTCGAACTTGTCGAGAACAATCTATTAATTTAGCTTCTCCACAAGGTCGAAGACTAAAATTTTATTAATAAAAGCCCTTGCTGTAAAGCAAGGGCTTTGTAAAAATACAAAGTCAAACAGCCCTTGCTGGCAAAGGCATCACCATCCAGCCAAACTGCGCAAAAATAAATTTCATGTTATGATAATAAGCGAAAGATAATATTATGTCAAACAAGTTATTAACAATCGGCTCGGTTGCTTACGACAGCATCCAAACCCCCTTTGGAAAAATAAATAAAACCCTAGGCGGCAGCGCCAGTTATTTTAGCTTGGCCGCGCGGTTTTTTACCCGGCCGAGCTTAATTGCCGTGGTAGGAGAAGATTTTAAAAAGGCTGATATTACCCTATTCAAAAAACAAAAAATCGACATCTCGGGACTGCAAAAAGCCAAAGGCAAAACTTTCCACTGGGCCGGCAAATACCACTTTGATTTAAACACGCGGGATACTTTAAAAACCGAACTTGGCGTATTTGAAAAATTCGCGCCCGAGCTATCTAAAGATCATCGGAATTCTGATTACATTTTTTTAGGCAATATCCACCCCCGCTTACAGCTTTCGGTTTTAAACCAGATAAAATCCGCCAGCCGGCGGACCAAATTGGTGGGCCTGGACACTATGAATTTTTGGATAGAAAAAGCACTGCCTGATTTAAAAGCCGTGATGAAAAAAATAGACCTGTTGGTAATTAACGAGGGCGAAGCCAGGCAGTTGAGCGGCGAATACAATTTATCCAAAGCCGCGAAAAAAATTTTAAAAATGATGCCACCCAAAGGCAGAGGTGTCCCCTCTGCCGCAGAGGGGACACCTCCTCCCGTCCTGATTATAAAACAGGGCGAATACGGGCTTTTGATGTTTCAAAACGGCAAAATCTTTAACCTCCCCGGCTACCCGCTTGAAAACGTTATTGACCCAACCGGCGCCGGCGACAGTTTTGCCGGCGGACTAATGGGTTATTTGAGCGCGAGCGATAATTTGTCCTGGGATAATTTAAAAAAAGCCTGCGTTTACGGCTCCGCCATGGCCTCCTTTTGCGTGGAAGAATTGGGAGTAAAAAGGCTTTTGAATATAAAAGAAAAAGAAATCAGCCAAAGGCTAAAAGCTTTTAAAAAGTTGACGCATTTTGAACACCGCTGATTAAACCCCTCCTTGTCATTCCGACCCCGAGTGCGTCCGAGGGGGAGGAATCCCTTAAAGATCGTGCTCAATCTAACGTTAAGGGACCCCTCACCCGCCTCTTGGCGGGTTCGGGATGACACACTATTTTATCCCCGGCACCCCTGCCGGTTTTTTAAATACAGAAGCGCGGCGGGGATTACCTCTGACGGGGTTGACCGAAATCCTTAAAATCGCTACACTTTGCGCATGCCTGAACCTAAAAAGAAGAGATTAGGTCGGCGTCCCCTACGGGGACAGCCGGAAAAGAACAACAATGGTGGATCCCGCAAGCAGGCTGCCATCAAAGCGGCACTTGCGGCCCGTGGCCGGCACTAAAACCTATCAAAGGAGGACTTTGAGGTCAGCTGGCGCTGATTTTTTAGGTTTTCCTAAACCGTCAACCCGCCGGGCATCACAAGCCGCCCGGCACAACCCGTCACAAGGAGGTGACGATGGAGAATCTCTATGGAAAAACTGGCTCCTTAGGGGCCAATATTCGCACCTACCAACCCGGGGATGCCACAGGCGAATCCGGTTGCTCGGCCGCTATGGCGGCCAACCGCCCGATTGCACGCCACGATTGTGGCGGACCACTACCCACGGTGGTGGAAGAGCCTTGTGGCAGTCTCACGACTGCCCGCGAGAGCCAGGACCCCCTCGCCGGAGAGATCCTCCGCTGACGCCATTGCCCCGGCCTTGCCCGGGCGCGCGACCACACACGGCGGGCGGAGAGATTGCAACAAGTAAGCAATTCTCCCGCCCGCCACCCCCTTTATTCCCTTTTTTCAGATCCCTCGTCGGATGCGCTCCTCGGGATGACGCCTCTACGGGGCGTCACTTATCCACAATTTTAAAAATACGATTAAACCTGATATTATAGAAATAGAAAAAATTGATTTTTAACCGCCAAAAAATAAATAGCGAATTCGGATATTTGGAACACGGAGAACATTTTAAAAATCCACAACTCCAAATAACGCATTAGCCTTTTATCACTTGGCAAAAAGGAGATTTTGCTATGGCGAATAAAGTTTTCGCCGAGTACATTTGGATGGACGGCAAAAAGCCGACCGCCAAACTGCGCTCCAAAACCAAGATTATTAACGCGCCGGCGCGCTCGCTTTCCGACATCCCCCACTGGGGTTTTGACGGCTCTTCCACCGAACAGGCCGAAGGGCATTTTTCCGATTGCGCCTTAAAGCCGGTTTATTACATCCCGGACCCAATCCGCGGCGAGCCGAATATTCTGGTGATGTGCGAAGTAATGAACGCGGACGGCACGCCGCACATTACCAACACCCGCCACGTGTTGGCGCAATTGGCGGAAAAATACAAAGACCAGGAGCCCTGGTTCGGATTTGAGCAGGAATACACGCTCTATCGCAAAGAATGGCCCGTGGGCTGGCCCAAAGACGGCTTTCCGCATCCGCAAGGGCGCTACTACTGCGGCGTGGGCAGTGACGAAGTTTACGGCCGCAAATTGGTAGAAGCGCATATGCGCGACTGCCTAAAAGCCGGCATTGCCATTTCCGGCATTAATGCCGAAGTAATGCCCGCGCAGTGGGAATTTCAAATCGGCGTGCTGGGGCCTTTGGAGGCGGCGGATCAATTATGGCTGGCCAGATGGATTTTGTACCGCCACGGGGAAGATTTTGAAATGTACGCCAAATTAAACCCCAAACCAATGCCCGGGGACTGGAACGGCGCGGGCGGGCACACCAACTATTCCACTAAAGCCATGCGCGAAGAAGGCGGCCTTGAAATTGTAAAACAAGCCTGTGAAAAATTGGGAAAATTTCACAAACAGCATATGCGGGTTTACGGCGCGGATAATGACGAGCGTCTAACCGGCAAGCATGAAACCTGCAGCTACAAAGAATTCCGCTTTGGCGTTAGTGATCGCGGCGCCAGCATCCGCATTCCCATGGCCACAGCCAACGAAGGCAAGGGCTATTTGGAAGACCGCCGGCCGGCCGCCAATTTAGACCCGTACCAAATTTGCACGGCCTTGATTGAAACCACCTGCGGAGAGGGCTTTGACCCGGACAAATACGGATGGGAAAATTTTAAACCCGTTTGGTAATTCTAAATAGATAAAAACGTCCCAATACTTCGGGACGTTTTTATTATCTTCCAATAAAATAACTCAAAAAAACTTCATAAGATCCAAACAGCCAAACATTTATGATATAATTGAACAATGAATTTAAACGAAACGAGAAAAGGCGAATTACTTATTTTTTCAAAAAGTTTGATAACAGGACTTTTTCCTGTTATCACTGTTTTTTCTTTGTATTTGCTCCCAAGTTTTACCGCCCTATTTTCCAGCACTGCGATTGCGGCCATATTTTTTGCGTTTATTTTATTACTCAAAAATAAATTCAAAGAAATATTTTCCAAGCAAGTATTTTATTATTCTCTAGTTGTAACTTTAACTATTAGTGTTGGCTACTATGGATTCTATTTTTTAGGTTTAAAACATACTTCAGCCGGAAACGCCAGCATTATTTCATTAATGGAAACATTTTTTACTTTTCTGCTATTTAACATATGGAAAAAGGAATTTTTCTCAAAACCTTATCTTTTGGGAGCCCTATTAATGATCTTTGGGGCGACATTGGTTCTTTTTCCAAAAGCAACCGGATTAAACATTGGCGATATTTTAATTCTTTGTAGCGCCGCAATGGCTCCTGTGGGCAATGATTTTCAGCAAAGATTAAGAAGTATTGTTAGCGCCGAAACTATTTTATTTTTAAGATGCGCTTTAAGTCTGCCTTTTTTGGCAATTTTGATATTTGTCTTTAAGGAGACTTCTAACTTGAACGCCATTCAAAAATCTTTGCCATTTCTTTTATTAAATGGCGTATTAGTTTTGGGTTTTAGTAAAATTCTTTGGATAGAAGCAATACATAGAATATCCGTAACCAAAGCTTCGGCCTTAAATAGTCTTAATCCATTTATAACTCTGATTTTTTCTTTCTTAATTTTAAAACAAACCCCAACCTTTTGGCAGATTGCGGCTTTGGCGCCTATTTTTATTGGTGTACTGCTGCTGACTTCAAAAAAATTAGCGCTCCCAACTCTTGGTCCTGATTAAAATATCTGGCACAAAAAATGCTCTCTTTAGGTATTTTTGTGAAAATCAATCTTTGCCGCAATCACTCAACCCGGCCGTAATCGTCCTCAAACCGTTCAATATCCTCTTCGTCGTAATGCCCGGTTTGGGATTCAATAAAAATCAAGTCTTGATCTTTTGAGGTGTTAATAACGCGGTGTTTATCGCCGATTTTAATATCCACAAAACTGCCGGCTTTAACCGGAATTTCTTTATCATTCAATATTACTGTTCCCTGCCCCTGTACAAAAAACCAGTGCTCGTTGCGCTGTTTGTGCGATTGGTAAGAAACCCGCTGGTCCGGTTTGATTATTAATTTTTTTACGCATACGTCCAAAAATCCGGGCTCGTTTACCGTAAACTGGCTTAATATTTCATAACTGCCCCACGGGCGGTCTTCTTTGTAGTGTCCTTGATCCATATGTAAATATACTATCAAATAAGCTTGATAAAATCAAAAAAGTGTGCTAGAATCGCAAGTAATATCTTAATGTCATCCCGAATGAAATGAGGGATCCCTTAACGCTTGATGATTATCAATCTATAAGAGATTCCCTGCCTGCCGGCAGGCAGGCTCGGTCGCTCGGAATGACAAACTAAAATTATATGCGACAAAAACTCACAAAAACCGCCGTTGAACTGCACAGCCATTTGGGCGCGGCTGTTGCTCCAGCTATTTTATGGTCCATTGCCCACCGCCAAGGGATAAAGCTTCCCAGCAAGAACTATTGGGACTTTCGCGACATGATTATTATGACCGGCGCGGAAAAAAACAAAAATTTGACTGAAATGGACAGGCATTTTTTCCACTGGACAGAGCTAATCCAAAGCTCTCCGGAGGCGATTGAAGAAAGCGTAAAAGCCACCATTGCGGGCGGCTACCGCAAAAGCAATATTACCCTGCATGAACTGCGATTTTGCCCCATGAAGCGCAACCGCGGTGGCGAGCGCGATTTGGACCACATAATTATGTCCGCCATTTGGGGAACGCAAAAAGCCATGCTGGAATACCCGCAAGTAAAAGCCGGCGTAATTTTAATGCTGGACCGGACCCTTACTTTCGCGCAAAACAAAATTATTGTACAAAAGGCGATTAAATACCAGCGCCTGGGGATTGTTGGGATTGATTTGGCCGGCCCGAACAACAAAAATTTTAATATGGAAAAACACGCGCCGCTTTTTGAAATGGCGCGCCGGGCCGGGCTTGGCATAACCGTTCATACCGGCGAAGAAAAACAGCTGGATGAAATGCGTTTTGTGGTAAACGAAATAAAACCCGACCGTATTGGCCACGGCGTGCAGTGCGCGTACGATAAAAACTTAATGAAAGAAGTGGCTAAGCAAAATATTGTGTTGGAAGTCTGCCCGACTTCGAACCTGCGCAACTCGGTTTTCAAAAACGTTGATGGGTTAAGATCCGCAGTCCGCGCTTTAATCAAAAACAAAATTAAAATTGCCATTTGTACCGACGGACCGGAAATGTATCAAACCGGCATCCACAAAGAATACCAATTCCTCCTGGAAAATAAAATTATGTCGCGAAAGGAACTGGAAGCCGCCACCCAAACCGCGGCCAAAGCCAGTTTTATAAAATAATATCAACAAAATTTTTTGCAAAAACGCTTGCCACTTTGGCAAGTGTTTTTTGTCATTTTTACTATGCATCCCCTGTCTTTACTAAAACGCCTACAACGCTTAAACTATTATGGAGTTTGTCCAAGGAGGACGAATGAAAAAGTCAACGAAGATCTTTCTTCTTCATGGCTTTTGCCTGTTTGCGTTCGTTGCGAGCGCGCTCGCTTCGGGCATAATAAAGGCGCAATGGCCAGGGTTCTTTACCTGGGTGTTCCTCCCGGGGTTTGCGGCTGCTACCGTCACGACCTTAGTGTCGTGGAAAATCTGCCGGGGATGCCCCCTCACGCGATGGGAAAACCGCGCCCGCGTTGCAGAGGGCAAACAGTCTTACAACGGGTCCTGCATGCTGCGCAGCTTAGGATTGGCCCGGTGGCACGGCCGGCCTTTTTACCGCTGGACTTCGTTGGCTGCCCACCTGGCGCTGGTCGGCGTAATGCTCTACCCAGTGTGGGTGCGTTTCTACGGGTGACCCTCGCGGTTCGGGTCACCCATTCGTTTTTTAGATTTTAGATAAAAAATAAGTTCTATTGGTTAGATACTTTATCAAAAATGCTAAAACTACTTATTCTCTAAAACTTTGCCGGTTTCTTCCAATATTCGCTTTTTTACCTCATCCCATTTGGCGGCCTCAAGCATTACCGGTAAAGGTTCTTTTTCCGCGTCAGCAAAAAATCCTAAACTTTTTATAATGTGCAGTTTGTTGTAATTCAAGCCGGCATATTTTTTTTCAAAAAAACCCACTAATTCGCTTAAAGAATATTTTCGCAGGAGAAAATAAATATCAATAAAGTCCTTCCGACTCCCCCGCGCGGACACCGCGTCAATTTTCATAGCCGCGATGTCACGCTCATCCGCCAATTGGACATTTCCAAAATCCACTAGGGGGAAAAGCAGGCCATATGGATAGTTTAAAAAACTAACTTTCACCCCGCGTAGCGACCCGTGGATGGTGTTTTTATCTTCGCTGGCCAGCTCAAAATCTCCCAATTTGGCAAGTTTGGACTTTAAAACGTCATTATTAAGAGCCTTGGCCGAAAACCAATCCAAGTCTATGGACTGGCGATGACCAAGCTGGAGGGCCAAAGCCGTGCCGCCAGCCAGATAAAAATCGGCGGCCAAACCGCTTTGGGCTATCTTTGCCAAAACGCGCTGTGTTGCGCCGTCAATTGTTTGGGGGAACATTCTTCTTCGCTTAGGTTAAAATACTGCCGCCAGAAAAATAATGATTTTTCATCCAAATTTTGGCTTTCTTTGACCTGTTTTTTGATTGCTTCCGAGCCGTAAAAATCCATTGCCCACCTAAAATCCTCCACATCACCTAAGTTTAAAATCCGGCTGATAATAAATTGCCGGTTGGCTTTAGGATCCAGGCTGTTTAAATCCGTATCCCAAAAAAGATTTATTTTCTTTAGCGTTTCCATACTGGTATTATAACATAAATCAGCCCAAACTTCCAGCGCCGCTCTTTTCTTTTTCCTTAATTTATTTTATAATATGTTGTAGCTGTATTTAGTGGGCAGTTAATCGTTAATGGTTAATTGTCAATCGTTATTTTATTTTGGGGCGTAGTCCCGATAAATCGGGATAAGGCAGCACCTATGTATTACACCTATATTCTAGAAAATCAATTAGGTATTTTATACATTGGCCAAACCGGTAACCCCGATATTCGGTTTAATTGGCACAATACCGGGAAATCTAAATTTACTAAGAATAAAGGACCTTGGGAAGTAATTTTTACAAAAGAATTTCAAACCCGGATAGAAGCTATTAAATTTGAAAAATATTTAAAGTCTCTAAAAAATCCACGGTACATAAAAGATCATATCATTTTATAATTTTTTCTTTCCACTTTCTTTGGGGCGTAGCCAAGCGGTAAGGCACGGGCCTTTGAAGCCTGCATTCCCAGGTTCGATCCCTGGCGCCCCAGCCAAGTGAAAAGAAAAATTTTATGGGCATCCGATTGAATCGAGATATTCGCAGAGCCTGTCCCGATTTATCGGGATTCGAATCCTGCCACCCCAGCCACGTCGCTCGCGAGCGACGTGGCCAGCCATTCATTATGGTATGGCCGCGTTTTATCGTTCTCAAGCGATGTGGTATTTCTACATTTTACAAAGCAAAAAGAAAACCGAATTCTTTTATAAAGGTTCTACGGATGACTTGCGAAGACGGCTTGAACAACACAATAAAGGGAACGTAGATTCAACCCGCCCTTATTTGCCATTTCGGATTGTGTATTACGAAGCTTATGTTTCAGAACAAGCCGCCCATCTTCGTGAATCATCTGTAAAAACCAGCGGGTCAGTATCTGTGCCGCTAATGAAAAGAATTAAAGAGAGTTTAAAATAAACACCGGGCGGTTTTGTTTTGGGAAATAGGTTGTGTACCTATTTTTAAATTAAAGCGGCTTGCCCCACCCACCCGTGCGCGCCGCTTTAGGCTATTAACTCCCAAAACTAACTTTGATTATTTGCTAAATAAATAAGGTAAGATAAAAATAGTTAAGATTAAAAAAGCAATTACAATAATTGCGGCCACAAGAGCATTTTGTTTACCAAACCATACGATGGGTTTAAAAATTGCAGAACTGCCGTATTTTTTTTGAAAATAATCACCCATGTTTTCTTTGTTAAAATCCTGTCTGAATTTTTCAGATAAGTCAGTTGTTTGGATAGAGGGATTTATAATAATTAAATCCTGCAATAATTTACCAAAGTTAGTCTGAGATAAAAAATCTTCTACCGTATATATTTGGCTATTTGCCGACAAAGAGAAACCAATATTTTCTCTGCGAACATTCATAGAAATAACGTCTGAAAAACTATAGTCAGGCTTTGGCAGATGGCCTTGCTGTTTGTCAATCTCTGTAATTTGTGAAATATTAACTGCCCACTTTAGCTGTTTATATGTATAATATTGAAGCTCATTTTCAAAAATTTTTAAATAAGAAAGGCGATTCAAGTTTGTCTTAATTCCAACAATACACGCACCAACAAACATTGTGGCAAAAAGCCATGTAAATTGCCCCAACTCGGCATTGCGAAGGCTCAAGATTAATAACGATAGAAACATTAACAAAAAAACTGCCCCCAATAGATTTGCAAAAAAACCTTCGGTTTGAAATTTATAGATTTTTTCCATTGGCTATAATTAAAATTTTTGCCTCTAGTTTAATTATTGCAAAAGTGCTATAATTAAGCAAATTGTTATTGTTTCCTTATTATCTCAATAATAAACTAAAAAATATGGATTTCAACATTCCCAACAACACACCTAACACAGCCCCACAAATTCAACCGCAAGTTCAGGCTCCTCCGGAAGCCCCAAAATTTAAAAAATCAAAATGGTTCACGGCGTTGCTTATCATCCTGTTTTTGTTGATTATATATGGTGTTTATAGCCTTATTGGGGCAATATTTGTGGCACGAGCTGTATCCAGAGACGCGAAGCGGGGTGTGGATATAAGCTCGTTCCAGTCTGGTTTAGAACTTTATTTTGACGAGCATCAAACTTATCCTGATAGTTTGAATGAGCTTACAAAACCAATCAAAGGAGAAACTTTTTTTACCACAATCCCCACGGCTCCAAAGCCAGCAGATGGTCCTTGTACCGACGAGCAGAACGAATATAAATATACAAAAATCAGAGCTGATGATTATGAAATTACTTACTGCATAGGCAGGGGTGGTAAATCCACGAATTCATTTGGCGGTTTTGGAACTATCAATGTTGGGGTTCAAAAAGTAAAACCAACAACGGTAGGTAGGATGCCTAGCGGATTAGCACCACAGGAAGAGTCGCCCAGCACAGAATTCAAATTTGTTTCTCCGAAAGGCGGAGAGCAATGGCAAGTTGGCTCTACTCAAACAATTTCTTGGACTGGAGGCGGAAAATATTACGCTACCGTTTTAACTTTCCACTACACGTTGACAGCAGGCCCTTACGCCGGGCAGCCTGGGGAAGAAGTTATTGCTACTGTTAAAAATCAACCCAATAAAAATTACGATACCTTTGCATGGTCAATTGAACCACAGGCTCTTAATTTTTGGAAGGGGCCTTTTACGATTAGTGCTTGTTTGGTTGACCAAATGCCAGGGGATGCCTACTCAGGATGTAGAAGTGAAAAAATAGTTAGCAAAATTTTTGATATAGAACCAAGGGCGCAAACTGGAACACAAAGAGAACAAGGACTTGTCTACACAAATAGCCAATTGGGGTTTCAACTAACATTAACCGAGGCTTGGGCAGGTTATGAAGTTTTTACTGACAATTCTACTACAGTGCGCTTTGACCTTCCAAAATACAAAATTCAATCCCCCGAAACCTATGGTGTTTCGGTAAACTTTTATCCGTTGTCAATAGGGATTGTTTCTAAAAAAGAATATGATTCAAAATATGCTGAGGTAATTGCGGCTGGCCTTGCAAGTTTTCTTGGAGAGAGTAACGGGAAAGTATTTTTTTACAAAGACCACGCAACTTCCAATATGACATCGCAATACTATCCTAAAGGGGTTGACGGTAGGTCAATAAATTTTGAAGTGCCAAAAGTAATTTCAACTTTTAAATTTACACAATAGATAATTGGACGCGCCCCCGTAAGGCGGCGTTGTTCCAAACGGCCGGAACGAAAAAATGGCGGCGAGGGCGGCGACAAAAATTCATTTTCTCCAGACCTCTTTTTCTTTTTGCCGCCGCCCCGCCGTGCATCATCACAGAGTGCCGCGCCAAGCGCGGCACTATCAGAATTTAAAATCACCATTTTCCTAAAAAAAGTTCGGGGCTTGTCCAAAACGCACAGCCAAAAAATCATGCCTTGCTGTAACCGACATATTGAACACTAAGACTTAGCTAAAGCAACATGAATTGGCTTGCTCATTTTACCCTTAAGTTTTAAAGATAAGTGGTAGCGGTCATAATTGTAGAAATGTAAAAATTGTTGGTATTGGTTGTTGAGTTCTTCCATGGTATGCGCCCGTTTTTGTCTCCTGGGAAGAAAGCAAAAGAATTCATCCTCATCGGTGCGGAAGGAACGCTCGATGACTCCGTTCTCATTAGGGTTGGATTTGTGAATGTGGTGGTGCTGTAAATGTAATTCTTGCAGCATACAAGTATGGAAGCGTTCTTGGAACTCCAAGCCATTGTCAGTTTGAATAAAAATTGATTTAAAAGGGAATTGCGGAATTAACAATCGCGCGGCCTCAATGGACTTTGAATAACGAAACCTTCACACATTTCGCAACCGACTTTTAGCCAATACCAAAACCGCCTCTGATGGCCAGAAGTATTTGTTGGTTAGCGATTGATATTCATTTGTCCTTTAACAGATTGTAA
>JAJYWK010000015.1 GCA_021791515.1 bacterium
GGACGCGAAGAGCCGCACAAACGCGAACATCACTTTTTAATTGAAAGCCGGCGCGACGTAGCCACGCACGATTTGGCGCCCGAAATGCGCGCGCGCGAGATTGCGGACAAGGCGCTTGAAAGAATTAAGGCGGGGGATGATTTTATTTTAATGAATTTTGCCAATGCCGATATGGTCGGGCACACGGCCAACCGCGAGGCGATTATTAAGGCCGTGGAAACCGTGGATAGAGAACTAAAAAGAATTGTTGATGCCGTGTTGGCTAAGGGAGGAGCGGCAATAATCACCGCCGACCACGGCAACGCGGAAGTGAATGTGGATGAACAGACGGGCGAAAAACACACGGCGCATACGTTGAATTTAGTGCCGTTCATTGTTGCTTTTCCAGAGCTAAAAGCAGTAAGCAGTAAGCTGAAAGCTGATGGAACATTAGCTGATATTGCTCCAACGATTTTACAGCTCCTAGAAATAAAAAAACCCGCGTCTATGACAGGGCATTCTTTGATACAAAAATAAATAAAATTGTGGTGCGGCGCGGAGAAGCAGTTGGCTTCCCGCGCCGCACATCGCTAGTCTTCCGGCCCATAGAAGTTCCGCCCGACAGGCGGGACGGGAACGCTCTCCCCGCGGGGGGAGAGAATGGAAGGAGCAGTGGGCTCAGCGAGCCCCGACCCGTGGACTTGATTTTGCCCCGTCGCAATAGGCGGGGCAGGGACTTTTCGGTCTCCGCCGGTCAACGAGTCCGGCAGAGTCGGAATGTAGCACATGGTGCCTCCTACTCCGGCTCGAACTTGATCTCCGAGCCTTCAGCTGATGCAAGCACGGTAACTAAATAGATCTGTCCGTGCTTGTCTTGCAGTGTTATCTCGCGATAGAACCGATCTGCGGAAGACTGAATCCTCATCACACTAAGAGGAAAATCAGTCCCATGATTCAAAACCATGCCGGGCATCAGGCCCGAAATGGCTGGCACCCTAAGGGTGCACTCTGTTCCCGGTCTAGACATATCGGCCTCCCTTTCGAATTTTACTCTCAAGATTGCTGTTTAACTAAACCCCAATCTTCAAAGCAAAACGATATTTTTTACCCCGTCATTCCGAGCGAGTCTGACGAGTCGAGGAATCCCCTAAACTTCAATCAATATGGAACCCCTCCACTCGCCTCAGATACACCTGCCTGCCGGCAGGCAGGTGTGGTCGGTCGGGATGACACAGACGATGACACAAAATTTTGTGGTGAAAAAAACCGGCCCATCTTTGTGGCCGGCGAGAGTTCTTAACCTAAGCAATAACTTTCTCCCGACCCTTAAAATCAATAGTAAGAATAGCGCCAAGCTTCTTGGCGTTAAGCGGGAGAGACTGCTGTTTTTGCTGTAATTTCATCATTACCGATATATTACGGTATCATACTTTTTATGTCAAACCCCGTTAGAAGGTCAGATCAATATCCGTTACCTTAATTTTGATTTTTACCAATAAATATTAGCCCTTCTAACGGGGTCAAATACCCAAAATCCTTGGGTTTTTTGATAAAAACAGCTATAATAAACGTATGATATTCACAGGTCTATGCAATCCCTAACTAAGCAAACCCTAAAAATCTTCTGGCAACACGCCAAAAAATACAAAGCTTATGCGTTTGGCGTTTTTACTATGCTGATAATTGCCGTATCCGCGGAAATTGCCGGCCCGTATTTATACAAACAGCTGGTAAATATTTTAGCCGCATACGATTTTAACCAATACCCCAAACTCATTAGCCTGCTGGTGATTATTATTGCCGCGCGCTTTTTGCGCTCCTATTCCCACCGGTTTAAAGATTACTTAACCAACTTCCTTGAGCCCCGGGTAATGGCCGACATTAACAACTCCTGCTTCAAATACATGCACCAAAATTCCTACGCGTTTTTTTCCGGCAACTTTGTGGGCAGTTTGGTAAACAAGGTCAAAAAGATGGAGCGCGGTTTTGAAACCGTGTTTGACCGCGTGGTGGACGATTTTTCCCGCACATTTTTAATAATTGTATTCTCTTTTGTGGTTTTGGCCACCCGCCACTGGCTTTTGGCCGCGGTATTTTTGGGCTGGTGCGCATTTTATATTGCCTGTATTTACTATTTTTCGCTGTACAAATTAAAGTTCGATTTAAAAAAGTCCGAACTGGACACCAGAATTACCGCGCAACTGGCCGATACCTTTACCAACAACGTGAACATAAAAATGTTTTCAAGCAGCGGGCGCGAGCAAAAGGCCTTTGAGCGGATTACCGAGGAGCACTACAACATCCGCCGTTTTAGCTGGAACTTAATGACCTATTTGGAAATTTTTCAAAGCACGCTTATGGGCGTTTTGGAAGCCGTTATGGTTTATTTGGCAATTAGGCTTTGGCATAAAGGCCTGCTTACGGTAGGGGATTTTATTTTAATCCAATTGTATTTAATAGGAATTTTTGACCGGCTCTGGGGCATGGGCAAGCAGGTAAGGATGTTTTACGAAGCTTTGGCCGATGCCAACGAAATGACGGAAGTTTTGCTTACCCCGCACGAAGTACAGGACGCGCCGGACGCGAAAATTTTAAAAATTGAAAGCGGAAAAATTGAATTTAAAAATGTAAATTTTTCGTACCATAAAAAAGAAACGGTTCTGCAAAATTTTAATTTAACCATCAGCCCTGGCGAGCGCGTCGCGCTAATTGGCCCCTCCGGCGGCGGCAAATCCACCATTGTTAAGCTGCTCTTTAGATTCCATGACATAAACGGCGGGCAAATTTTAGTTGACGGGCAGGATATTGCCAAAGTGAGCCAGGACTCCTTGCGCGCGAATATGGCTTTGGTGCCGCAAGATCCGCTGTTGTTTCATCGCACGTTAATGGAAAACATCCGCTATTCAAAACCCAAGGCGAGTGATGCCGAAGTAATTGCCGCGGCCAAGGCCGCCCATGCCCACGAATTTATTGAGCGCAGCCAAAACGGCTACCAAACCTATGTAGGCGAGCGGGGGATAAAACTTTCCGGCGGCGAGCGCCAAAGAGTGGCAATCGCGCGCGCGATTTTAAAGAACGTAGCCGTTTTGGTACTGGACGAAGCAACATCAAGTTTGGATTCCGAAAGCGAACACTATATTCAGGACGCGCTGAAAAATTTGATGCGGGATAAAACTGTCATTGTCGTCGCCCACAGGCTTTCCACCATTATGCAAATGGACCGGATTATTGTGCTGGAAAACGGACGAATTGTGGAACAGGGCAAGCATGAGGAACTGCTTAAGATGAAGCAAGGCATCTACCAAAAACTTTGGGGGATTCAGGCAGGCGGTTTTGCGTAAACGTAAAAATATGATAGAATATTAGTAAATAATAATCCTTGCCCGTCTAAACTTCACGAATTTTTTTCTTTTCATTAAATTTAGCAACGGCTGTTATTACGCATTAGCAGAGCTGTAAATATACTGGTGAAGTTTTAGCGGGTGAAGAAACAAAAATTCACCCAGCACTATTTGTCACAAGTGCTGAAGCACAACTTTAAAAAGGAACTTCCGATGAATACAAAATCGAAATTCGATCAGCCACTGTCAAAAAAAAATTGTGCTGGGTTTACTTTAATAGAACTGTTGGTCGTTATTGCGATTATTGGTATTTTGGCCGGCATTATTATGGTAAGCCTTAACAACGCGCGAGCAAAAGCGCGGGATGCCAAACGGGTAGGGGATGTTAGGCAAATGGCCACTGCCATGGAGCAATATCATATCCACAACGGTTTCTACCCAACCGGCACGGCTTCGGTGGCAAGTGTGGGAACCGGCGTACTTCTTTCCGACCCTGCGGCCATGGACCAGGCAGTGGAACCTGTTGTCCCAAATTATATCCCCACTATACCAGAAGCGCCCAGCCCGGCCGATGGAGATTGCTTGGGAGATGCCGGCCGCGGCAACAATAACTATTGGTATGATTCGGCGGACGACGGAAGCACTTACACTATCACTTACTGCATTGGCAAAGAGGTAGGCGAACTGCCAGCAGGCGTACACTCAGCCACGCCAAACGGGATACAATAACCTAACCGTGATTACAATTACCATAACCATGGCGGCTTCCTGCAATTAGGGGCCGTTTTTGTTATAATGAACTTATGGCTGATATTTTTCAATTTTTACAATCAAATCAAATTGCGTATAAACAATACGACCACGAGGCGGTTTTCACGGCTGAGGAGGCCAAAACCAAAGCCGCGCATGTGCCGGGCAGGCAGACCAAAAACCTGTTTTTGTGCGACGACAAAAAGCAAAGGTTTTATTTGGTGACAATCTGCGAAGACAAACGCGCGGATTTAAAGCACTTGCGCGCGTTTTTGGGCGAAAAAAATCTGCGCTTTGGGCCGGCTGAAAAATTAATGGAATATTTTAAAATTGCTCCGGGCGCGGTATCTCCTTTGGGGCTGGCTAACGATGTTAATAATCACGTCAAGTTTTTTATCGACTCCGATTTATTAAAGGAAGAAAAAATTTACATTCACCCAAACGTCAACACCGCTACGCTGGAAATTGGCATTGAGGATTTTAAAAAATTTGTCGCTCTTACTAACCACGAAATGAAAATTTATGAAACACCAAGCGCTCAAGCAGCTTAAATCCGACATAAAAAAACTGGCCGACCCCAAAAAAGCCAAAATTCTGCAGCGTTTTTCTAAGACCCAAAAAGGGGAATACGGCGAAGGTGACGTGTTTTTGGGCATTATGGTTCCCAAACAGCGCGAGTTGGTAAAAAAATACTGGCAAGATTTAAGCTTGGCGGATATTGATAAACTTTTAAAATCCAAAATTCACGAGGAACGGCTAATCGCGCTTTTGGTTCTGGTAAAAAAATTTGACGATTTTAATCGTCACCCTGAACTTGTTTCAGGATCCAAAAATGGATTCCAAAACAAATTTGGAATGACACAAAAAGATATTTTCGATTTCTATTTGGCACACACCAAATACATCAACAACTGGGACCTGGTGGATTTATCCGCGCCGAAGGTTGTCGGTGTTTACTTAATGGATAAAGACAGAACGATTTTATATCAGCTGGCTAAATCCAAAAATCTTTGGGAGAGGCGAATTGCCATGCTGGCAACTTTCCAGTTTATTTGCTTTAAACAGAGCAAAGACGCGCTGGCAATGGCAAAAATACTGTTATATGATAAGCATGACCTAATTCACAAGGCTGTTGGCTGGATGCTTCGGGAAGCCGGGAAAAGATGCAGCGAACAAATTCTGACATTTTTTTTGGACGAACACTCCACAAAAATGCCCCGGACGATGTTAAGATATGCAATAGAAAGGCTTCCGGAAAAAAAACGAAAATACTACTTAAACAAATAATTAATCTAAAAATTTATGAATCACAAAAAAATCTTGCCTTTAGGTTTCTTGCACGCTTTGGGCGTAGCCGCGTATGTGGCTTTGGTTGCAACTATAATGTCCAACGGGGGAAAGTGGTTTGCCAGCGAGCAGAACCATCGTTTGTTAGGGCCAATTGCCATTTTAATGCTATTGACGCTCTCGGCCGCCATGGTCGGCAGTTTAATTTTTCTCCGCCCCGCGCTTTGGGCCTTAGATGACAGGAAAAAAGAAGCATTATGGCTTTTGCTTGCCACTTTGGGCTGGCTGGTATTATTGGTAATTGTAGCTTTTGTTTGCCTGGCGATTTTAAAATAATTGATATTGGGCCTGCCCCGTTAAAAATAATCTAACTCTTTGAACTTGAGATGCTCTTGAGGAACGGTTGCGCTAATTTTAAAAATTAATTATAATATTTCTAATCGGGGTGAACAATCGTATACTATATCAATAGATCTCTTGCATAACTTGCTTTTGAATGAGTTTTTTCAAATTTTATAGAAGAGCGTCCGCCAGAGGCGGATCCGCCTCTGGCGGAAAAAGCCTGAAGAAAAATGAAGGTGTAGCCATAGGCTACGACGAGTTTTGATGAAGGCTTTGCAGCCAAAATTTGGGAAAAGGCATCAAAATGAATTTATGTAAGAGATCTAATGTCTAAACTTTTTGCCAACCTGATTTTGTTAATACATTTGGCCTTAGTTTTTGTTATTCTTTTTGGCTGGCACTTTGAATCCATTAAACTGGTTTATATCAGCGCCCTCGTTTTAACCTTGGCTTCTGAAGTATTTTTGGGCTACTGTATTCTGACCAAATGGGAATTTGATTTGCGGAAAAAAGATGAGCCGAACCTGGATTATGATTACAGCTTTCTAAGCTACTATGCTTACAAACTTTTCGGCAACCGGATTCCCAGCAAATTTATTAAATATCCCGCTCTTGGATTTTTGATCGCATCAATAATCTTATACTTATGGAACCGCTAGCCAATAAAATTAATAAAAAACAAGTCTTTTTGTGGACTCTTTACGATTTTGGTAATTCAATAATGGTTATTGCTTTTGCTTTGTATTTTTCCCAATGGCTGGTTGTAGACCGCGGGGTTTCCGATTTGTGGTACAATCTAATTTTTGTAGGATCCAGCATTTTGTTGCTTGCAACTGCTCCGGTAATCGGTTCTATGGCAGATAAAAAAAACATCAAACTGTTTTACCTCCGCATAACAACTGTTCTTTTATTTCTAGCCTGTATGGTTTCCGCCCTGTTTGCCATTCTCCATCCATCCAGCTTTGCCTATGTAATATTTGCCGCGATTGGCTTTCTTTTTAGCAATTATTTTTATCAGTTTTCCCTGTCTTTTTATAATGCTATGCTTTATGATTTAGCCCCGGAAGACAAACGGGGCCGCGTTTCGGGCATGGGGCAATCTGCGAACTGGCTTGGCCAGGTTGCCGGAATTTTTATTACCATACCTTTCGCGACCGGTATGATTTATTTTTTCGGCAATCCCGGAAGGGCACAAACCCTGTTGCCCGCGACCGCGATATTTTTTTTGTTCGCTTTGCCAATGCTGTTTTGGTATAAAGAATCGGAAAATAAAAACTTGGTCAAAGTCAATTTATTTGAAGAATACAAAAATTACTGGAAATCGTTTAAAAACTTGCTTGCGGCGCCCGGCTTAGGTAGATTTCTGCTTGGATTTTTTTTCTTTAACGACGCCATACTGACTATGGAAAACAATTACGCGATTTATATGCAGCAAGTTTTTAATGTTTCCGATAAAACTAAATCTTTCCTGATGCTTGGCGTCCTGCTGGCTTCAGCCATGGGGGCTTTTTTAAGCGGATATATTGCTGACAAAATCGGGCTTAAAAAGTTTTTAATGATTATATTAATATGCTGGGTGGCAATATTTCCATCTTTGGGTTTAGCTCCCAATTTTAATATTTTTCTAGCGCTTTCTCTTACAATGGGGCTAATTTATGGATCAACATGGACGGTTACAAGAGCGATATTGGCATATTTAACACCGGCATCCAAACTAAACCAGGGTTTCAGTTATTACAGTTTGGCCGAACGCTTCGCGACATTCATTGGGCCGTTGGTTTGGGGAGTAATTACCAGTACGTTAATTCATTACGGCATCTGGCGTTATAAAATTGCGGCGATTACATTAACGGTTTTTATTGTGGTCGGAATGATTTTGATATCCAAAATTCCTTCTCAACCGCACCCATCAAACATTACACTTACTTGAACTTATGGAACCGCTAGCCAATAAAATTCGGCCGGAAGATTTAAGCCAGTTTGTCGGGCAGGAACATTTAGTCGGCCCAGGCAAGCCTTTAAGAGTGGCGATGGAGCAAAAACATTTGTTCAGTTTTATTTTTTGGGGTCCGCCTGGGGTAGGGAAGACCACTTTGGCGCGCATTTACGCGCATGCGGTTAACGCAGAATACCACGAACTTTCAGCAGTATCCGCCGGCAAAGACGACATA
Organism: bacterium; assembly: GCA_021791515.1. GTDB lineage: Bacteria > Patescibacteriota > Doudnabacteria > UBA920 > UBA920 > PALSA-1336. The sequence continues at coordinate 7,871 of JAJYWK010000015.1, forward strand.
CGACAGATTGTGGAAAAACCCACTATGATGGGCCAGCCTAAAATATTATTTTTAGACGAAATTCACCGTTTTAACAAAGCCCAGCAAGATTTTTTACTGCCCTATGTAGAATCGGGAAAATTAACTTTAATTGGCGCCACCACAGAGAACCCTTCTTTTGAAGTTATACCGGCGCTCTTGTCGCGCTGCAGGGTGTTTGTGCTAAATGAGTTAAGCGATGAAGAGATACACAAGATCATCAGCCAAGCCCAAATCCCCATGCCCCAAGACGCCCAAGAGTGGCTTGTTAATATGGCCAACGGCGATGCCAGGCAGGCTTTAACAGTGATTGATGGCTGCGTGAATTTGTACCAAACGATCACGATTGAGAATTTAAAAAACACTCTACAATCCAAATTTCTTCGATACGACAAAAAAGGCGAAGAGCATTACAACATCATATCCGCCTTTATTAAAAGTATGCGCGCGAGCCAGCCTAACGCGGCCATTTATTATTTGGCCCGGATGGTGGAAGCGGGGGAGGACCCAAAATTCATAGCCAGGAGAATGGTTATTTTTGCCAGCGAAGATATTGGATTGGCCCAGCCCACGGCCTTGGTGGTCGCAAACGAAATTTTTAAAGCCTGCGAAACCATTGGCTATCCGGAATGCGCCATAAACTTGGCCCACGGCGCCGCTTATCTTTCCAATTGCAAAAAAAATCGCAGCGCGTACGACGCCCTTAGAACAGCGCGGGAAGATGTAAAAAAATATGGCAACTTGCCCGTGCCCTTGAAAATTCGCAATGCAAGTACTAAACTAATGGAAGATTTGGGCTATGGAAAAGGGTACGAAAAATATCCAACCATTTCCCCTCCCCAAGACATGGGGAGGGGCAGGGGAGAGGTTGATGGCAACGATTACCTGCCCGAAAAATTAAAAGGAAAAAATTACTTATGAAGAAAAAAATTTTTGTAGTTCTCGGCGGGATAATAATTTTGTTTCTGCTGCTTAACGGTAATAACAAAAAAACGGATAAGCCGAACGGCGAATCCCAAAATACCCAGTCCCGGCAGACCTACCAGCCCTCATCAAGGCCTTTGCCTAAAGGCGGCAGAATTTTAGGCATAGATGCGAATGAGACCGATTCGGTTGACTACAACACGGCATTCGCGCTGGCTAAAGAAGCGGGCGTCCAGGCCGTTAGCCTGTCTTTAAACTGGGACAGTTTTGAAACGGAGCCGGAAAAATACGGCTTGGAGCCCAATTATCTGCAGATAGCTAACCTCTATTACCCGCCACGTAACACTTCAGTTAATTTGTCCATAAGGCCCGTAGACACCAACGGGAAGCACCTGCCGGCGGATTTAAGAGGGAAAAAGCTCAGCGACCCCGTGGTAATTGAAAGGTTTAATAAATTTTTAGACTACGCCCTTGAAACGCTAAAAGATACCGGGTTGAATTTTCTGGCCGTCGGCAATGAAATAGATATTCCGTTCGGAGGTAATGCTCAAGAGTGGGAAGAATACGGCGTTTTTCTAAAAGAAGCCGCGAACCACGTCCATAAAATCAAGCCGGGCCTGCCGGTAGGCGCGGTAATTACCTTAAACGGTCTTAACGAAAACCGCCAGGAGCAGTCCAAAAAAATCGGCCAACTCTCGGATATTGTCATTACGACTTATTACCCGATGACCGAAACGGCCGTAAAAAATTCCGGGGAGGTAGAAAAAGAAGTTGAAAATCTGCTCAAAAATTACCCGGACAGGCCGATATATTTCGCCGAGGCCGGAATGCCGACCACCAGTCTGCTTGGCAGTTCCCAGGAAAAGCAGGCCCAGTTCATTAAAACTATGTTCCAGATTTGGGATAAAAACATAAGCCGCATCAAGCTGGTTTCTTTTTCCTGGTTAAACGACATTTCCGAAAGCCAGAGCAGGAATTTTGAAAAGTACTACGGAAGCTCGGATCCGAAATTCCTGGGTTTCCTTCAAACCCTGGGCTTGATGGATAGAGAAGGAAAAGCCAAAAAAGGCTACGATGCCTTAAAAGCCGAGGCCAAGGCAAGAGGATGGTAAGCACTTTTAGACTTACGCGCCTGCCAAAAAACTAAAGAGTAAAACACATGGCTGATGATTTTCTAAAATTTCCGGAACGTAAGTTAAGGAATTAAAAAACCGGATTAAGCTCGTTGTCGCACTTTGACGCCGCACCTTGCCAACTGCAAAAAAGATCGCAGTGCCTGCAACACTCTAAGATCGGCGCAGAAAGATGCATAAAATTCGGGCAATCTGCCCGTGCCCTTGAAAATTCGAAACGCTTCCACTAAACTGATGAAAGATTGGACTGCGGCGAGGGTTATGAGAAATATGATTCGGATGGCTCCCTCCTAAAAAAACTTAAAGAAAAAAATATTTATAATACCATGGACGAAAGAACATCAAGACACTCTCCTGAGAAAGAGTATAGACAAATTAATAAAATCCATTTTCTTATTCATCCTGGTTTTGATGCTGATCCAAATACTCTTTTAAGAAAAGCTAAAACAGAACTAAACATGCCTCTAAAAGATGAGTTTATATCAGCCCAACAAAGTCTTTTAAAATACAAATCCGTAGCTGAAAGTATGAACCAAGACGAAATAATGATTGCTTTTTTGCATCCGGAAAAATCTGACATTAAAACCGACATTAAAGACAATCAGCCATATTTAGAAGTAATAAAGAGTTTAAAAGCAATTCTTGGCAATAGGTTAATAACACTCGGCGGGGACTTCAAAATAGCCACATGAGCCAAAAAAAGGCACCAAGGAGGCAAAAAAATCTTTTTTTGCAGCCATTAAACTAGCTCAGGCGCGCGGGTTTAAAATCGATGAAAATACTACCGCAGAAGCGTTCGGGGAATATACAGATCACTGTGTAAATGCTGCAAGCCAAAATTTAAACGATGCGGCAATATTGCAAAACTATATTCCAATTAATAAAGAAGCTTCTAGAAACTAAATTTTATGGACTTTTTTTCAATTGTTTTAGTGGTTTTAGGCCTTTGTTTGTTTGAAACGATTTCCTCAATTGATAACGCCATTATAAATGCGGAAGTGCTTTCTACTATGGGGCAAAAAGCCCGAAAATGGTTTTTGCTATGGGGTATGCTTTTTGCGGTTTTTGTTGTTAGAGGACTGCTTCCTTGGCTGATTGTCTGGCTCGCCACCCCGGGTCTTGGCCCTTG
>JAJYWK010000040.1 GCA_021791515.1 bacterium
TTACAATCTGTTAAAGGACAAATGAATATCAATCGCTAACCAACAAATACTTCTGGCCATCAGAGGCGGTTTTGGTATTGGCTAAAAGTCGGTTGCGAAATGTGTGAAGGTTTCGTTATTCAAAGCCGTAGAACAGAATGTAGAAGATAGAATACAGAATCTAGAACCAGAATCAGAAACAAACCCCCGTCCCGATTTATCGGGACGGGGGTTAATTCTATATTCAAAATTCTAGCTTCTAACTTTATGGATAAATATACCCACGGATAGTCGGACTGTTGATTGGAATCCATCGCTGGTTAATCTTGTTGAAGCCTACAAAATTCATTTCCGAAACCAAAATTGCAGTATCGGTAACTTCTTCCACGTAAGCCACGTGTCCATAACGCCTGTTGTCAGTGGTAACTACGGCAGTGCGCGGCGCCGGCTCTTTGCTTACCACATATCCGGAGGCGCGGGCATTGGCAAGCCAGTTTTTGGCGTTCCCGCCAAAAGTAATTCTCATCCTGCTGGCCACATAGTAGGTGCAGTAGCCTTTGGGGAAAGTATGGGTTTCATCGTCGTAGCCGCCGCTTACGCTGGTGACGCTGTCAATGGAATTGTCTTTCGGCGCGGTTTTGGGTTTGGACTTGGGCTTGGGCGCGGGCTTGGGCGCTTCTACTACCGCTCCGTTTGGTACAATAATGAATTGGCCGCCGTCAATGTCTTCGGCGTTTTCCAGGCCGTTGTAGGAAATTATTTTATCCAAAAGCTGGTCGCGGCTCGCGTCGCGGATAGTTTTGTTGTTATTGTATCTTTGCGGATTGTATTTGTTGGCAATATCAGGCAGAGTGTCATTATTGGTGGCCTCTACCAGCACGCCGTCTACAGGCAGAATAATCAGCTGCCAGCCGGGTTTAATAGTCTGATTGGTAAGTTTGTTGGCCCACATAATTGTCTGCGGGCTGATTCCGAATTTTTTGGCAACCGAGCCTAAGGAGTCTCCGTTTTGCGTTTGGTAAATTTTTATTTGCTTTTCAATCAGCACCTGTACGCTGTCGGGATTGGGAGCCAAAATTGTATCTTCGGTGCCGATAATCAAATCATTGTTCGGGTCTGTATTGTCAATTGTTGCCAAGCCTCGGCTGTCCAGGCCCACAAAGTCTTCGGCTTGCGCCTGAGAAATAAAACCGCGGGTGGAAACTACCGTAACAATGCTTGTGTTTTTCGCGTTAAGTTTGGGGTTAAACGAAGGATGTAAATTTAAAAAATTAGCGGCCAAGCTTTTGTCGTTAAAATCGCCGTTTAAGACCAATAAATTCATTCCCGCAACGGTAAAAGCTAAGGACAGAACTAAAAGTTCGCTGGAAAATTTCAAAATAAAATCCATCCAATCCATTTTACGGATATGAATGGCCGGAAAGCTGTCTATATGCAGTTTTTTTAAATGCGGAGCACGCCTCTTTATTTGAAAAAGAAGTTTTTGGGAGTAATATTGTAAGAAAAAAGCTATCTTCTTAAGGATGGTTTTAACGTTAGATAGCCAGGACTTGATTTCTAAAATTGTTGTGCCTTTATCCCTCAAGGTTTAAGCGGCCATTAATGCGCGGGATGTCAATAAATATTCAGGATTTTATCAAACTTTATCTGCTGGTTTTCTCACACTATGCCAAAATCCTTGAATAAGAATTGTTAATTTTCTGCTCTGGTAATTATACTTAAGGTTAGAGGAAGGAGCAAGCATTTAGTCCACAGTTGATTTTTTTCTGCCTTATTTGCAAGCTTTTTTGTGTTAAAGCCTTTATTTTAGGGAAAATTTGGTTCATACTTTATCATACAAAAATCAACTTACTATTTTAACAACTTATTATGGGCCTGTTGCCGAATGTCATTTTGACTGCAATTTCATAATTATGGCGGCTTGTCCCAAAAAATTTTTCCGCTTATCCTGCGGATAAACATCAAAATTTATTTGTGCCAATCCGCCTGTAATTCTGAAATTTCGTCTGAAAAGCACATTCGGCAACAGGCCCATTATGTTAACAGCGTTTAATTTTTAAGATGTTAGTATATTAGAGTAAAAAAATGTTAGAATGAATATATGGATTTGTCTTCACTGAATAAAGACCAGCACGCGGCTGCCACGGCCCCTTTGGGGCCGGTTTTAGTCTTGGCCGGCCCGGGCAGCGGCAAAACCAAAACTTTAACTTACCGCATTGCCTATATTATAGAGAAGCGCCTGGCGGCTCCCGAAGGCATTTTGGCATTAACTTTTACCAACAAAGCGGCCAAGGAAATGCGAAGCCGCGTAGCAGGCCTGCTTGCCCGCTACAAAGGCGCCAGCGAATCGTTGACCATGGGCACGTTCCATTCTGTCTGCGCGCGGATTTTGCGGCACGAAATTAAAGCTTTGGGCTACAGCAACGACTTTGTAATTTTTGACTCCCAAGACCAGCAAAAACTTATTAAGGAAATTTTGGAAGAGTTGCGCGTAGATACCAAGCGCTTGCCGGCCAGCCTGTTTGGCGCGCTGATCTCCCGCGCGAAAAATTTATTGCAGCTGCCGGCAGAACTTAACATTGGTTTGGAATCGCCGTTGCGCGAAAAGTTGGCCGAGGTTTACACGCGCTATCAGGACGCATTGTACAAACAAAATGCCTTGGATTTTGACGACCTGCTTTTACTTACCGTAAAAGTGTTTGAAAATTTCCCCAAAGTCCTTTTAAGATATCAAAAAAAATTCACTTATGTTTTGGTGGATGAATATCAAGACACCAACCCGGTGCAATACCGCCTGCTAAGATTGCTTTCCGAACATCATAATTTGTTTGTGGTGGGTGATGACGCCCAAAGCATTTACAAATTTCGCGGTTCGGATATTACCAACATTCTGAATTTTGAAAAAGATTTTCCCGAATGCCTGGTTATTAAACTGGAGCAAAATTACCGCAGTAGCCAAAATATTCTGCTGGCCGCGCAAAAGGTTATTGAGCTTAATCCGGAGCAAAAGCCGAAAACCCTGTGGACGCAAAACCCGGTGGGCGAAAAGATAATTTTGGCCTGTTTGGAAGACGAGCGGGGAGAGGCGGAATTTGTGGCCCGCAATATCATCAAACTGGCCGGCAATCAGACGGTGGCAGAATTGGAATATGCCCCTGATAACAATAGTGATAACCTTTCGACAAGCTCAGGGCCTGGCGGCAATAACCGGGGCTATAGTATTTTAGACCGATTTATAAAAGCTAAACGCCTGCAAAGACAGTTTAGCGAGCATCAGCACGCGTCCTTACTGCCCCAATTGCCAAAAAAACACGAAAGCTTAAAAGAATTTTGCGTGCTTTACCGCACACATGCGCAAAGCCGCGCGATTGAAGAAGTTTTTATAGAAGCGTCCATTCCGTATCAAATTGTCGGCGGGCTCAAGTTTTACGAGCGCAAGGAAATTAAGGATATGTTGGCGTATCTGCGATTGACTCTGAATTTTCGGGATTTAGTCTCTTTAAAGCGCGTTCTTAACGAGCCGCCCCGGGGATTGGGGCCAAAATCCTATGAAGTTTTGCGGGAACTGATTTTAAAATTGCCGGAAGGGAAAAAACCGGCTGATTTGGAAAAATTTTGCGAAAATCTGGAAAAAATAGAATTAACGCCCAAAGCCGCGGCCTCGGCCAGGGAATTTTTCGCGCAACTGCTTGATTTTCAGAATTTCAACGCCGCTTTTACTTTGCCGGAATTAATGAAATTGATTTTTAAAAAAAGCGGCTACGAGCGCTCTTTGCGCGACGGTTCCGAAGCCGGCGAAGGAAGGGTGGAGAACGTTTTGGAATTAATTACTGTAGCTTTCAAGTTTAAGCATCTACCTTGGAGAGAAGCCTTAACAGAATTTTTGGAAGAAGTGGCTTTGATTTCGGAAATTGACCAAAAAGACGAAAGCAAAGACGCGGTAATTATGATGACTCTGCATTCCGCCAAGGGATTAGAGTTTGACAATGTGTTTTTCGTGGGCCTGGAAGAGGGGATTTTGCCGCACTCGCGCAGTTTAATCGAGCCCGATGAATTAGCCGAAGAAATCCGCCTGGCTTATGTGGGGCTTACGCGGGCGCGCAAGCTGTTGTTTTTGCTTTACACCCAAAGCCGAAGGGTATTTGGAAATTTGCAAATTAGCCAGCCGTCGCGTATTTTAAGAGTACTGCCCAAAGAGCGTTTGGATTTGCGCGGGCCGGCTAAGGAGCATTTTAACGAGATAGAGGGAGAACTGACCGTGGAGAGAATGGAATACTAATGAGAATTAAGAATTAGGAATTAAGAGGGATCATAATTCATAATTCCTTGTTCAAAAATTATGGACATTCAACAGTTAAAAAATTTATTCAGAAAGTATAACTTAAAGCCCAACTTCACCTACGGCCAGAATTTTTTGATTGATGATTTTGTTTTGCAGGATATTGTGGATGCATCTGGCGTAACGTCTGCCGACGCTGTTTTGGAAATTGGTCCGGGCATTGGCAATTTAACCCGTCTTTTGTGTGAGCGGGCCGGTTTTGTTTTGAGCATTGAAAAAGACGATAAGTTTTTCCCAATCCTGCACGGCATAAAAAAAGATTATAAAAAAAATTTTCGTTTTGAAATTGCCGATGCGTTGGAATATAATTTCCAAAGTTTTTTTCAGGAGCAAGGTTTTAAATCTTACAAGGTGGTTGCGAATATTCCTTATTATATTACCGGAAAAATTTTGCAAATGTTATTGTCCGCAAAATTCAAGCCAACCTCTGTCACCGTCCTTACGCAAAAAGAAGTCGCGCGCAACCTTGTGGCCCGGCCGGGGGACTTGGGGCTCTTGGCAATTTCTGTCCAGCTTTATGGCGAACCGAAAATTGTGCAAACAGTTTTGGCCAAAAGTTTTTATCCCGCGCCCAAAGTGGACAGCGCGGTGGTAAAGATTGATTTGTTTAAAAAACCAAAATATGACATTGGCGATGAAAAAAAGTTTTTTAAAATTCTTAAAGCCTGCTTTACCGGCAAGCGCAAACAAATTCACAACACGCTGGTAAATAACTTAAAGCTGGAAAAAGATTTGGTGCTGAAAATATTATCAGACATAAAAATCGCTCCAAGCAGCAGGCCGCAGGAGCTTAGTATAGAGCAATGGATTGAGTTGGCACGAATAATTTCTTAATTTCCAATTTCAATTAATTTCAGAAAAGAAATTAGGAAACTGGAAATTAATAGAAATTTATTGTTCCAATTGAATTTCATCCCCAACTTGTACATTATTCGTCTTGCTCCATCCCGTGTTTACTTCCAGCACCATATCCACGGGCGAGGGGGGATAGTATGTAGGCAGGTTACATGAAGCATGAAGCATGAAGCATGAAGCGTCAGGGTGGAGGACATCGGCATTAATGCCGATGATTTTATTTTTATAGATCCAAATTAAGTCCAAATCAAAATTCATGTCCTTCATCCAAAAGGAAGGATACACTCCAGCGCTTTGGTTAAGCAGGGGAGTAAAGTCAAACAGCATTCCCTGAACATTGGTAAGTTTTGGCCGGCCGGATAAACCCTGCGCCATTTTTTTCTCATCGCTCACAACTTCCACCATCAGAGTTTTATTTCCGACTCGCAGCTTATGAGTGTAATCGTAAGCGGGAGATTGGGTCGCGCAAGCCGCGCTTAAGCTTACTAAGCTAATTATGACGATAAATTTTTGAATTTTTTGCTTCATGCTATATGTTATATGATACATGATTTTTGCTATTTACAAAAATCTTAAAGTGTGCTATAATTAGTTTAGATAAATCAGAAATTCGATACAAAAATAAAAATACAAGCAAAAAGTCTTTGTTTTGAGCCCAATTTAGGAGGGCTAATTTTTGCTTGAAGACAGGGCTCAAGACAAAAATAAAATTTATGCGCCATCACCACATAACCAGAGTAATGTACGTTTCCATGATAGCGTTTTTAATTGCGACCGGATTGGTTTTGGGAATTTTTGCCCAAGTGCCAAAAGCGCAAGCGATTGGCGGCTGGGGAGTTGGCGGCAGGTTAGTTCCGGCACCGCCGCCGCCAGCGGGTGATTTTGATGTTTTAACTAACAGTATAATTTGCGGTCCCTTAGTTTCAGTCATTGGGCCGGAAGGCGGAAATTGGGGAGTGTATGTTTGGACTACTGCCACGCCTCACGATTATTGGTCGCAATCTTATATTACCAACGGCTGGCCTTATACTCACGCTGGCGAATATATGCTTGGTTATGCCATGCCTAATCCAATAGTCACTTGCCCGCCGCTTTTAACTTCAATCGGCACCAGCTTATTTAAAGCTACATTGCCTTAATAATAATTTTCATGGCTACAAATTTATTAACGAATACCGCGCCAACCATAGAACCGCCGATTCACTGGGGGCATTTTGGCGCGATATTTTTTACGATTGTGTTATTGCTCGGCGTCAGTTGGTTTAAACAGCCGCAGCTTTTTTCTATGGAAAAAAATTACGTTGCCGTAGCTGACGCAAATGTGCCGCATTATTACGCTTACGTCGCGCCGCCGGAAGATCAAATGGGACCAATGGTGGCGGGAGCCAGTACCAACCAAGGCCCGATGATTATCCAGGATGACGGTACGGTTGTGCCGGTAGACATGGAGCAGGTTTTAGGCGCGAGCACTGAAAATGTAGTTTTAACTTTAGACGATGTAAAAGTTCCCAACGTAATTCCGGATTCCCAACAAGCCATAAAAAAATATTTTATCGATGCTTTGGCAATTGAGTCGGGTCCGGTGGACAATACCCAGTTTGAAACCGCGCTTTCTTCCGGCAACCAGGAATTAATAAATCAGCAGGCGCTCAAGCTCGCGGGCATCCGCGATGCTTTGCAGAAACTGCAGGTGCCCGCGGGCTTGGTAAAATTGCAAAAGCTAAAAATTATTCAGTACAGCGCGGCTGTGGGATTGCTGCAGAATTTTACCCAAGCCGACCAGAATCCGGAATTGGTTGGAAATTACTTAAGCCAGTTTTTAAAAAGCCAGCAGGATTTAGACAGCGAAACAAATTCGATTGCGCAAAAATATAATTTGGATCCTTATGCGACAGGCGCAATCAATAACAGTTCCGGTTTGGGATCGTCTATGCAGGTAAACCCTTAAAGGTTTGGAAATAAAATAGCAGAAAGGTAAATGCTGAAAAATAAAATTACAAAAACTATAGCGGGAATTTTAATAGCAGGGCAACTAGGTTTGCCGTTTTTAGCATTTGCCCAGGTTGGCATTTTAAATTTAAATCCCGTTCCGGCCGTAGACAGCGGAAGCATTATTGCAAATGCTGCCTATGAAGCGGTTGCCACTGCGCCGAGGGGTGTGTTTCAGGCGTGCTTAGCGGCAGTTAATGGCGCCGATGCGGCAGATACCGGCGCCCAGCTTGGTTTTAGCGGGCTTTCCATAATTGGCGGCGATTCTGTTTTATTGGCCAGGCTAACAGCAAAAATTACCGCTTATCAGACATTCTTAACTTGCGCCAATACGCAGTTGGGAATTTTGCAGACGGCGCCGGCCAGCAACGTTTTTACCGCGAATAGAAAACAGCAGGAAATAGCGCAAATAAATTCCGCCATAGCCGCTTACAAAACCAAGTTAGAGGACGCGCAGGCCCGCCATAATAATGCCAATCAGGGTTTTTGGAAAACGCTGGTTTTTAACATTTTAATTAAAACCAGCAAATCAATGGCCAACGCGCTGGTAACCAAGCTGGTTAGTAAATATAGAATCCAAAATTACGTGCAGTACGCCGATTCATTGGCCACTTTGGTATATGACAATCAGTTCATTCGGCAGAATTTTCCCAATGCCCAGGGGCAATTTATGGCGCGGGCTATTTTAAACAACCCGCTGGTTAGGTACAAAGTGCCGGCCGAATATTTTATCGGCGCCGATTTAGCTTTAGGGTTTGATCCAAAAAGTTTGGACCCTAACGACCCGAACTTTTATACCAAACTGGCCAGCGTGGGCAGTACGGCCGCCAATCCATATTTTCAGCATACGCAATCTGTGGCCGGGGTAGATCAGGCCCAGGCTTTTGCCAAGACGTTTGCTCAGGGACAAATTCAGCAAGGCCAGGGTTTTAAGGCGCCGGTATCCTGCGCGGGCAGTTTGGCCCAGCAGCAGTCCACGGACGCGCAGTACAAAGCCATTAGCAGTAGATTGGATGACCGCAAGAATCTATATTTTAATTTATTAAATGCCAAAGAAGCGGGTATGAAAGTTGATGAAAAGGATTTGCAACAGGCAAAAGCCGATATGGATGCCGCAATCGCCGCTTATCAAAAAGCGCCAACCACGGTGGCAAAAAGCCCGGCCTTGGCAATTTGCGAAGGCATAGTTTCGCCGGCAAGTTTAATTGATAAGGGTATTAATCAGGCCTTTGATTCCATGGGCGTGAATTTGAAGCAGTATAACGATAATAATTTACCAGCCTTTATTAATTTAATTACGGACGCGGCTTCGCAGATAGGCTCAAGCTTTATTTTAGGCGGCGGCGTAGCGGCCAAGGGCGCGTTATTGGTAAACGAAGGCAGACTGGTGGGCGGAGCGGTGACTGCGGGTTCGGAATTTGCCGCGTCTGCTGCTTCCACAAATTTGGCCCTTAAAGGCATTACTACTTTTGAGCTTATAAGAAAAGATACTGTAACTAACGGTTATACTTTGAGCTGGGCAGTAGACAAAGGCGTAATTTCCAGCGCGAGTTTTGTTACTATCCAGGGCGACGGAATCTCGACTACCAAGATTGATCCGGCCACCGGGCAAACCGTGCCCAATAAATTGCCGCTTTCCGGCAGCGCAACCATAGTTACCACAAAGGGCGAAAATTATATTATTACGGTGTTTAACGCCAACGGCCAGGCTGTTACTTCGGGCGCTCATAATTTTGAGCTTACTAGCGGTGAGGTCTCTAATCAGGCCTGCGGCGGAAATTATGCCAGCTATAGCGTATGCGTTGAACAAGTAAGCGATGAGGCTTATTGCAGAAATATTTGCGGCACGGTAAGCGGCGCGTACACCAACGCCTCCAATTTAAACATCCGCGGCTCTCAAACAATAGTTTTCCCCCGCGGACGATAACATTTAAAATCGGTTGTTAAAAAACAAAAATAGGTAATCCCGCTCAAAATAAATTTCTGACGGGCAAAAAATCCTGTCGCGCAAGCGATAGGATTTTTTGATTTGATCAAAATCAGTTCCTCAATAACGAAAGTTGCACAAAAATTGAAAAAGTCTAATTATTTACACAATTGTGTAAATAATTAGACAAAGTATGTTTTTGGTGTTAATATTGTTTTAAAAGCAAAAAAATCAAATTTATGCGCAAATATCTAAAAATGGATTTGGCTAAAAAAGTTGGCGATGCAATTCCAAAAAGAACTTTTGAACTGAGTGATAGGCAAATCAGCAAATTGCGAAATACAGCCGAAGTGTTGCTGGTGCTCTCGGCCGTCGCCGGGCTGGCAACTGTGGCGGTAATCGCTCCCAATGCTTTGCAGCTCATCAACAAGCTGCCTTGGGCAAGGAAGACCTTTCGCAGTTTAGTAACTAAAAATCGCGATCAAAAAAAGGTTTTAACCCGGGCGGTGTATTATATCAGGCAAAATAATTATGTGGAGTTAGTTCCAAAGGGAGACGATGTTCAGATTAAAATTACCGAAAAGGGCAAGCAGAAACTTAAAGAAATAAATTTAAAAAATTTAAGCGTTCCAAAGCAGAAGTGGGACGGCATGTGGTGGTTCGTGCTTGCGGATATTCCCACCGAGCCGCATCGAGCGGACGCAGACAGATTAAGAAAAAAGTTAAAAGAGATGGGGTTTTATTTTATGCAGCGCACTGTTTGGGTTTACCCGTTTGATCCAAGGGGCGAAATTGAGTTTATCGCAACCCATTACGGCATTGGCCAATACATTACCATGCTTCAGGCATCAGCGGTTGATCAAGAGGATGAAAGAAATTTTAAATTGTGGTTTAAAGGTTTAAACATATTGAGATAAATTTATAAAATATGCAAAATCTGATTTGTCTAAAAATTTACACAATTGTGTATAAAATTAGACAAATAATTTAAGGATGAACGCACATGGTTGGGATTAGAATTTAGGCGATGTTGAGTTAGGATTTAGTAATTTATTTTGAAATTTTAGCGGGCTTGAGACTCGGACGGATTAAGTTGGGGGCCTTAAATCATGAGACGGGTGTGGATTATCGTGAAAGAAGATTAAAATTTTATGATTTTATAGGGAATTGCCAAGAAAACCCGTAGTAAAACCCAGATTTAAAGAGGAATATCCTTTGCTTGCGTTAAGGACAAAAATTTGCAAACAAATTTTTGATTTTGTGGTTTTGATTTTTTATGGTATAATTCAGACAAGTTTTGGAGCGGAAATCTTGGAAAAACCTAAATATTTTCCCTTGCTGAAGAAATCAAAATTAAAAGTAAAAAACCAGTTAAAATATAAGTTTTTTGCGTTTGCCGCTATCGCCGCGTTGCTGGGTGGTGTTTTTATAGTCCCCGAAAAAACCGAAGCTTCCGGCAATGTTTATGAATTCAGCAAAGTTGTTTTAACTG
>JAJYWK010000021.1 GCA_021791515.1 bacterium
TTCAATTTTTCCTGCATGGTGCCGGCGCCCATGGCCGCGGCTCTAGCCTGGGTTACTTTTTCAAATACGCCGGACTCGTGCGCGGCGTAGCCCTTAACCGTGTTAACCAAATTGGGTATAAGGTCATACCTTCTTTTTAACTGCACTTCAATGTCTGACCAGGCTTCGTCCACCTGGTTGCGGGAGCGGACAAGCCCGTTATAGAGAACTACGGCAATAACAGCTATTGCCAAAATTATGTATAGAAATATCATACCCAGTATAATTTCTTTGAGATTGTTTACCTACTCGAGGTGTAAACAATCTTATATTAAGATTTTTTAGCGAGTAGTGCCCATTTTAGCTTCTTTTGTAGAAAACCGGTAAACACCGAGAGTTCTCAAAGAAGCTATACTGGGCATTTTTTTACCCTTTTGCCAGCTTTGTGCTCTTTTTAGAGTTTAAAAGATGGCTAAATGTTAACAATTTAGTATAGCATTTTTTAGCAATTTTATTAAATGGCTTAAATATGCTAAGTTTTAATGGCTCAACCGTCGGTTGAGCCATTCGTAGCCGCCATATGCTTGACAGTTTTTTGTAAGTTTGATACAATCGCTTTAGTTAGATAAAGCGCTTTACTAAACTAAAGCGCAATCACCCACATCAATTAATTTTAAATCTATGATGAAAGCCAGAAATAATAAAAATAACGACGCATTAATAAAAGCGGTTTTGGCATTGAAGAATTCTTCCGAGGCCAAGAAGTTTTTGCGCGATTTGCTTACCGCACCGGAGTTAAAGGAATTTGGCAGCCGCTGGCTGGCTGCGAAAATGCTTGCCCAAAAAGTCCCATACAGTTTAATTCAAAGCAAAACCGGCCTTTCTTCCACCACTGTGGCACGTATTTCTAAATGGCTGAATAAAGGCAAGGGCGGCTACAAGCTTATGATTAACCGCCTTAGCCATCATCATACCAATTCCTCTTCTAAGAAAGGGTTGGCTTGATAATGTCTAAATAAACAATTATCATTCGGCTCCTTCTCGGAAGAGAGGGAGTTTTTTAATTAAATAATTTTATGAATTTAAAAATAGCAATACAAAAAAAGGGCAGGCTGGCGGAACCAAGCAAAAAATACTTGGCCTCTTTTGGTTTGCAATTTCCCGTAAATAATAAACAGCTTGCAATTAAGTGTTTAAATCAGCCGGTAAGTCTAATTAATGTTCGAGATAATGATATTCCCAAATACGTTAGCGAATCGGCGGTTGATTATGGGATAGTCGGGCTTGATGTAGTAAACGAAAGCGGTCGAAAAATTAAAGTTGTCAGAAAACTGGACTTTTGCAAATGCCAAATGGTGATTGCCGCGCCGATCGGCAGTGGAATTAAATCTGTAAAAGATTTACAGGGCAAAAGAATCGCCACCAGCTACCCAAACATTTTGGGAAAGTTTTTAAATCTAAATCAAATTAAGTCCAAAATAGTCGTGGTGGAAGGTTCTGTGGAATTGGCCCCGTATTTAGAGGCCGCGGACGCGGTTTTTGATATTACGGAGACCGGACGAACCTTAAAAGAATTTGATTTAGTCCCAATTAAGACCGTTTTAAAATCACAAGCGGTTTTAATTACTAGTTTAAACAATAAACAACGAAAGTTTTTTAATTTGCCTATATGAAAATATTATCCATAGAAAATTATTCATTTTCCAGTATTGCCAAACGTATCAAAGACAGGCAAAGCAAACAGGCTGACGTTAATACCGTTGTAAAAGAAATAATTAAAGATGTTCGTATAAATAAAGATGCAGCTCTTTTTGCTTTTAGCAGAAAATTTGAAGCAGTTGAGTTAAAAAGTTTAAAAGTTTCAAAGCAGGAAATTTCCGAAGCTTACTTACAAGAAGATAAAAAGGTAGTTAAAGCTTTAAAAATAGCAAAGGTCAATATTCAGAAATTTCATAAAACAAATATTACAAAGAAAGAAGCAAAAGTTAATACTGCACAAGGTGTGCAGGTTTGGCGGGAATTTAGGCCAATTGAAAAAGTAGGGTTGTACATTCCTGGAGGCAAAGCCGCTTATCCATCCACGGTTCTGATGCTTGCGGTGCCCGCAAAAATTGCCGGGTGTAAAGAAATTATACTATGCGTTCCGCCTAACAAAGAGGGTAAAATTCCCAGCGCTGTT
Source organism: bacterium (assembly GCA_021791515.1). Classification (GTDB taxonomy): domain Bacteria; phylum Patescibacteriota; class Doudnabacteria; order UBA920; family UBA920; genus PALSA-1336. The sequence goes on from JAJYWK010000021.1 coordinate 2,159, forward strand.
TTGGTGGCGGCTGATATTTGCGGCGTATCTAAAATTTTTAAGGTCGGCGGCGCTCAAGCTATAACAGCCATGGCTTATGGCACGCAGACAATTCCAAAAGTTTCAAAAATTTTTGGGCCGGGCAATAATTACGTCACAACTGCGAAAATGTTAGTTTATGGTGAAGTGGATATAGATATGCCGGCCGGGCCTTCTGAGGTTTTAGTTTTTGCTGATAATAGTGCAAATCCTGCATGGGTGGCGGCAGATTTGCTTTCGCAACTTGAACACGGAGAGGATTCCCAGGCAATTCTAGTAACTTTGTCTCAAAGCTTTGCGCGAAAAGTACAACAGGAAGTTTTGGCGCAAAGCAAAAAGCTTCCCAGGTATAACATTGTAAAACAGTCAATAAAAAACAGCTTTATTGTAGTGCTTGAAAGTTTAAATCAAGCAATAAAGCTAATAAACGATTACGCGCCGGAACACTTGGAGGTTGTAAGCAAAAACGAAAACCAAATTCTTAAAAATATTAATAATGCCGGCTCAATATTCTTGGGGTCTTATTCATCTGAGCCTTTGGGTGACTATGCTACAGGCAGTAATCATACTCTGCCAACTTCCGGCTATGCCAAAATGTTCTCTGCCCTTTCTGTGGAATCATTTGGCAAAAAAATGCAAATTCAAAGAATTACAAAATCAGGCATAAAAATTTTAAGGGCAACTGTGGAAACTCTCGCTACAAGGGAAGGACTTGAAGCGCACAAAAATGCCGTTAGTATTAGGTTTGATTCAGATTTATGATTATTCAATTAATTCGTTCCAACTTAAGAAACTTTCAAGCCTATAGTTCGGCTCGTAGCCTTTATAACAAAGGCATGCTTTTGGATGCCAACGAAAATTCGTTTGGAAGTGTGATAAAATCGGCAGATGATTTGAGCTTAAATCGCTATCCTGATCCGTACTCCCTGGACTTAAGGAAAGCTTTGGCGAAGTTTTTAAGGATGTCTGAAAAAAATATTTTCGTTGGCAACGGTTCGGACGAAGCCATAGATTTGTTAATTCGTTTATTTGTTGAGCCGGATGAAGAAATTGTGGTTATTGAGCCGACTTATGGGATGTATAAAGTGGCCGCAGAATTGGCCGGGGTGGCTGTTAGAACCTGTACTGTGGATGAAAATTTTCAGACGGACATAGCTGCCTTGCTTTCAAACGTAACGGCTAAAACAAAAATTATCTTCTGTTGCTCTCCCAATAATCCGACCGGTGTCTTAATGAAATTGCAAGATATTGAAAGGTTATGCAAAAATTTTTCAGGCGTGGTGGTCGTGGATGAAGCATATATTGAATTTGCTTCCAAACCATCAGCAGTCAGAAAAGTATTAAACCTTCCCAATTTAGTAGTCTTGAGGACTTTCTCCAAGGCATGGGGCTTGGCAGGAATTAGAGTGGGGTATGCTGTGGCACAGCCGGAAATTATTGAGTATCTAAACAGAATAAAGCCTCCTTACAATCTAAATCGTCTTTCTGGCAAACTGGCCATTGAAGCACTAGCAAAGTATCCCAAAATGATGGAATTTCGAGGGGCGATATTGGAGGAGCGAAAAAAGCTAGTTAAAGATTTGTCCGCTGTGGGCTTTAAAGTATTTCCCAGTGAAGCAAATTTTTTGTTAGTTTCTTACCCCCAAGCTTCTAAAGTGGCACAAGTTTTGGCCGAAAAATACGGAATTATTATTCGTGATTTTGGGACCAAACCTAAACTGAAAGATTGTGTTCGAATTTCTGTTGGTACTCCCAAGCAGAATAAGTTATTAATTCAAGCATTAAAGAAAATTATATGACTAAAAAAATTAAGATAGCTTTTTTGGACAGGGACGGCACTTTAATTTATGAGCCGCCTGATACCAAACAAGTTGATAGTTTGGACAAATTAAAAATTTTGCCTAACGCCATTGAAGGGTTAAGGGTTTTATTACAGCAGGGCTATAAATTAGTAATGGTTTCTAACCAGGATGGTTTAGGTACTAAGTCGTTTCCATGGAAAAACTTTGAACTTGTGCAAAATAAACTCCTGAAAGATTTACAGAATAGCGGCATAGTTTTTGATGAGGTTTTTATCTGCCCGCATTTTGCAAAAAATAAATGCAATTGCAGAAAGCCGAAAATCGGGTTAATTAAAAAATTCCTCAAAAATAACCCGGTAGATTATGAAAAATCTTTCTTAGTCGGGGATAGAGAAAGCGATGAGAAATTAGCAAAAAATATCAAAGTAAAATTTTACAGTATGACTACAAACTCAAGCTTTCCCAGGATTGCCTCTATTGAACGGTCCACCAAAGAAACCGAAGTCTTTGCGCAATGTAACCTAGATGGGCAGGGCAACTTTGATATTGATACGGGAATGAACTTTTTTAACCACATGCTGGAACAACTTTCCAAGCACTCTTTGATTGATTTAACTGTTAAAGCCAAAGGAGACTTGCAAGTGGATAATCACCACACCATTGAAGATGTGGGTTTGGCTTTAGGCCAGGCCGTGTTTCAGGCTTTAGGCGAAAGAAAAGGTATTAAGCGCTATGGATTTTTGTTGCCAATGGACGACACATTAGTGGAAGTGGCGGTGGATTTGGGAGGCAGGCCTTATTTGGTATTTAACTGCGATTTTAAAAGAGAAAAGGTTGGAGATTTGCCAACAGAAATGGTTGAGCATTTTTTCCTCTCAGTGGCAGAAAGTTTAAAAACTAATATTCACATTAACGTAAAATATAGCCGAAACGAACACCACAAAATAGAAGCTATTTTTAAAGCTTTTGCTAAAGCTTTGCGAATGGCTATAGACAAAGATTTTAGGCAGGCGGGGGTATTGCCCTCAACGAAAGGAATATTATGAAAATCGCGATTATCGATTATGGGGCGGGGAATTTGAAAAGTGTGGCCAACGCGCTAACTTCGCTGGGCCGGTCTTTTGAAATTGTCAGCCGGCCGGATAATTTATCCGCCTTTGATAAAGTTATCCTGCCCGGCGTAGGCGCGGCAGGCAGCGCGATGGAAAAATTAAGCACAAGCGGTTTTGCGGAAATTTTGCCCAAGCTAAAAGTGCCTGTGTTGGGTATTTGTTTAGGCATGCAGTTGTTTGGGCAATTTTCCGAAGAAGGGAATACTCCTTGCCTGTCTATTGTTCCCGGTAAAGTTAAAAAATTTCAGACAGACTTAAAAGTGCCGCATATGGGTTGGAATAAAGTGGAATTGGTAAAAGAATCAGCTTTAACATCGGGTATTCCGAACAATAGTTTCTTTTATTTTGTCCACTCATATTATCTTGAGGCAGATCAGTCTTGTTTGATTGGTCGCGCGTTATATGAGATAAGTTTTCCGGCGATCATTCAAAAAGATAATTTCTTCGCTACCCAGTTCCACCCGGAAAAATCCGGGGAGTGGGGAAGGAAAATATTAAATAATTTTGTCAATTTATAAAATTAGATAAAAGTTCAATAGTTTAGACTATTAAACTTTTTACTAATTACTAAATTACTAAATACTGGAAATATGATTATTATTCCCGCAATCGACATTATAGACGGCCAATGTGTAAGGCTTGTTAAGGGAGAGTTTAAATCTAAAAAAGTTTACTCTCTTAGTCCTTTGGCTATGGCCAAAAAGTTTGAACAAGACGGAGCCGGTAGGCTTCATGTTGTAGATTTAGACGCGGCTAAAACCGGCAAGCCGGTAAATCAGGAATTAATAATTAAACTTGCGAAGGCAGTAAAAATTCCCGTGGAAGTCGGCGGCGGGATTAGGGATTTAAAAACCGCGGAAAGGTATTTACAATCAGGTATAAATCGGATAGTGCTCGGTACGGCAGCTTTAACCGACTCCTTTTTGCTGATTCATCTGCTAGAAAAATTTGGTAGCGATAAAATCATTGTGGCGATTGAAACCAAACAAGGCAAAGTTGCAACCAATGGCTGGCAGACAACATCAAACAAAAATTATCTGGATTTTGCCAAAGAGTTAAAATCTTTAGGCATTAGTGATATTTTGTTTACCGATGTGGATAAAGACGGTACTCTTACCGAGCCGAATTTTGAGGGCGTAAGGAATTTAATCGGGCTGGGCTTTAACGTAATAGCTTCCGGGGGAATTTCCAACTTGGAATCCATTAGCAAACTAAAACAATTAGGCGCGGACGGCGCGATTGTGGGCAAAGCTTTGTACGAAAATAAAATCGCGCTGAAAGATGCTTTAGCCGCGGCAAAATCGGCATCAAATTTAACCAAACGAATTATCCCGTGTTTGGACGTAAAAGACGGCAGGGTTGTGAAAGGGGTTGCGTTCCAAAATTTGCAGGACGCGGGAGATCCGGTAGCTTTAGCTAAGAAATATTCGGAAGCAGGTGCTGATGAACTGGTTTTTTTGGACATCATGGCTTCCAAAGAAAATCGACAAACTTTGTATGAGGTTGTGGAAAAAGTGGCCAAGGAAGTTTTTATTCCGTTCACGGTGGGCGGCGGGATAAAAACAGTTGAGGATATCTGCAGTCTGTTGCAATTAGGAGCGGACAAAGTTTCGATTAACACATCAGCGGTGGAAAATCCAAAATTAATTTCCAAAGCAGCAACAGCGTTTGGCCAGCAATGCGTGGTTGTGGCCATAGATGCCAGAAAAGTCGGCAAAATATATAAAGTGTTTTTAAAAGGCGGAACACAGGAAACAGAGTTGGATGCGGTTGTTTGGGCACAGAAGGCAGAGAGTAGGGGGGCGGGCGAAATTTTACTAACTTCCATGGATAAAGACGGGACTAAATCAGGCTATGATTTGGAACTACTGCGCCGCGTATCGGAAGCAGTAAAAATTCCGGTAATAGCCTCCGGTGGGGCAGGCTCGTTGGAAGATCTAAGACTAGCCTTTACAGAAGGAAAAGCGGATGCGGCTTTGGTTGCCAGCTTGTTCCACTATGGGCAATTTACTATCAGGCAAGTAAAAGAATATTTATCAACTAATAATATACCTATACGGATATGAACGTCGTAATCAAAAAAATAAATTGGGACAAAAATGGGGGATTAGTGCCGGCGGTTATTCAGGATGCAAATACCGACACGGTTTTGATGTTGGGCTATATGAGTAAACAATCGTTGGCAAAAACATTAAAAACCAAAAAGGTTTGGTTTTTTAGCCGAAGTAAACAACGCTTGTGGATGAAAGGTGAAACCAGCGGAAATATTTTGCGCTTGGTAAACATCAGCACAGACTGTGACAGTGACACTTTGCTGGTAAAAGCAAAACCAACCGGACCCGCTTGCCACACCGGTAAATATTCTTGCTTTGGCGAAAACATTAACACTGATGAATTATCAGGCCTGTTTAATATTATTGCAGACCGAAAAAAGCAAATGCCAAAAAATTCTTATACCACTTCTCTTTTTAAAGAAGGCTTGTACAAAATCTGCAGTAAAGTGGCCGAAGAGTCCGGTGAAGTAATTAAGGCGGCTACAAAAGAGACAAAAAATCGGTTAATTGAAGAAAGTGTGGATTTGTTGTATCACATGTTTGTTCTTTTGGTTCAGAAAGGCATTATTTATAAAGATTTAGAGAGAGAAATCAAAAAAAGAAAAAAGCCGTCCCGATAAATCCGGGGCGGTTTTGTTAGTTTTGGCATCTTAATTTTTGGGTGTATAATTTATATATGCCCAGTAGAGCTTCTTCGCAAAAGCCTTCTTTGCGAATTGTAAAAACTAAAGTCTGCCGGGTAGATATAAATCACATAAAAAAATTAGCAATTGTTTAGGCGGTTTTAATACAACTAATAATTGCGAAGAAATTCTACTGGGTATGGATTTAAATAAAAACAATGTAACTTTGGACGGTTTGGTGTTATCAGACAAACGGTACTTGGAATTAAAAGCCAGACAAAATGTTATTGCCAATTGGGTCAAACAAATTGGGGATAAAACCGGAGTTAAAATTAGTTTGGAAGATTTGGAAAAAGTAGCTTAATTAAGTTTGTGTATTTTGGCCCCCACTTTTTTCAAAAAAGGTGGGGGTTTTGTTTTGGCCGAAAATTATGTTATAATTTAGGCGTTAAATCTGCCTCAAGCGAAATCAAAATCAATTTATTCAACCTCTCCCTAACCCTCCCCAAATTTGGGGAGGGGAGTAATATAGTATGAGCTTTATAGACAATTTAAAAGACGAAGCAAATAGTTTCATTGACCGGCTGGCGCTGGAAGATTTAGAGTATCGTGTCAAATTGGTCAAAAGGGAAAGGGAAGAGCTTAAAAGCTGGTCGGATAAAGAACTTCGTCTTGCGGCTTCCGCCTTTAGGGAAGATTTAAAGAACGGAAAAAAGCTGGACAGTGTTTTGGTTTCCGCGTTTGCCGTAGTGAATGAGGCGGCCAGAAGGGTTTTGGGCAAACTGCCGTTTGATGTGCAAATTTTAGCAGGGTTGGTTATTCATGCCGGAAGAATTTCGGAAATGAAGGCCGGTGAAGGCAAAACTTTGACCGTGACCATGCCCGTGTATTTAAATGCCTTAGAAGGCAAGGGCGTTCATCTTATTACGACGAATGATTATTTAGCAGAGCGCGACGCCAAAGGCATGGGCAAGCTTTATGAATTTTTAGGACTCACTACCGGTTATGTCTCATCAGATATGGAAAATGACAAACGCAGGCAGGCTTACGCTTGCGATATAACTTACGTTTCAAACCAGGAAGTCGGGTTTGATTATTTGCGCGACAATTTGGTGTTTAGCCGCAGTGAGCGGGTTTTACGCGCCGAAAATCCATTGTATTTTGGCATTGTTGATGAAGTGGACAGTATTTTAATAGATGAGTCGCGCACGCCGCTCATTATTGCCGAGCCAATAAAAGAAGAAAGGAATTTTTACGATCTTTTTACCAAAATCGTCAACAGTTTAGTTGAGGATGAAGATTTTACGGTTGATTACCAAAAAAAGCAGGCGGCCATGACAGACGAAGGTCTAAATAAGGTTGAAAAGATGCTTGGTGAAAAAGTTTTTTCCGAAGGCAATCCGATGTATGTGTTTTATTTGGACGTTTGCTTAAAAGCCAGAGTGATTTTTGAAAAAGACCGCGACTATATTATTACCTCTGAAGGGATTGAGATTGTAGATGAGTTTACGGGTCGGGTGCTGCCGGGCCGCAGGTTCACCGACGGCGTGCACCAAGCCATAGAGGCAAAAGAGAAAGTTAAGGTTAAAGAGTCTGATAAAACCCAGGCCAGCATTACCTTCCAGAATTTTTTTCCGCTGTATACAAAATTGTCCGGCATGAGCGGCACGGTGATGCGCTCGCGGGATGAGTTTAATAAAGTTTACAAAAAAGACGTCATTCAAATTCCGACTAACAGGCCGCTTATAAGGGTGGATCATAATGATTTGTTTTTTAAAACCCAAAAGGGCAAATTTTTAGGTTTGATGAAAAAGGTTAGCCAAATTTACAAGCGGGGGCAACCTTTGCTAATCGGCGCCCGCAATGTGGAAACCGCCCACGTGGTGGCCGGTATGCTGGAGGAAGCCCAAATGCCGTTTCAGATGCTTACGGCTAAAGACCACAAGGCCGAGGCGGAGAAAATTGCCAAAGCCGGCCAGAGCGGGATGATTACCGTGGCCACCAACATGGCCGGCCGCGGAACGGACATACTTTTAGGGCCTGGCGTCGCGGAGCTGGGCGGTTTGTATGTGCTTGGAACCGAACGGCACGAATCCCGAAGAATAGACGACCAGCTTGTCGGCCGTAGCGGCCGGCAGGGCGACGCGGGCGAGACCAATTTTCTTATC
>JAJYWK010000054.1 GCA_021791515.1 bacterium
GGACGGCTACTTTGGCCGAATGAAAAAATTGCTGTCTGTTCATAATGGATTAAGCCGCCGAAATCGTTACCTATTTATCTCTGAAATTCTATCCCAGTAGCATTACGTATGTTCCATTAAGCCTAAAAGAATAAATCCAGCACCTTCCTGCAAGGTTCAAAACCTCGCAGGAAGAATAACTATTAAACCCATTCATCCTCGAAAGCCAAGTTGTGAGGTATACTGGGAAGGTGCTGAATAAATCGCAGAAAAACAAATCCCGCCCTTTCGTAAGAAAGGGCGGGATTTAAACGTCTAAAATTTTGTGATTAAAATTACATTTGAGCCGGCATGCTTCCGGAAGAGCACATTTTGCAGGTGCCTTTGTGGGTGAAGAGCTCGTAAAGAGCAGACAAGCCTACTAAAATATATACTACTTTGGCCAGTGTCGGGCCGAGATACATCACCACATCTAATTTAAACAGGCCAATGAGCAACCAGTTTAAGCCTCCAACTATAACCAAAATCCAGGCAACCATGTGTAAAGCTTTCATTTTGTTCACCCCCTTTCAAAGGATATAAGATATATCAATATTTCCTTTATTACCCCTATTATACTACTGGCAGAAATAAAAGCTAATAAGTTATCCCCAAAAAAACTGCCCAGTGATGGGCAGTTTTATTTGTGCAGTTTGTCCGCCATCTGGCGGATGGTTTGCGCATCAGCGGTCTCTACCAGCCAAACATTTTCCCCACCTCTTCCGAAGTCTCGCGACGGCGGGCGATTTTTATTTCTCCATTTTGGGCAATTAATTTTGCCGGCGAGGAAAGCAAACAGTGGTGCGAGGCCAGAGAATCCTGATAAGCGCCGGTATCCAGAAAGGCCACGTAGAGCTCGTCGCAATCCGAAAGTTTGGGCAGCAAAACATAAGAGCCGCCGGCGGTGTATTTGTCATCACTGTCGCAGGAAGATCCTGCCAGCCAGACCTTTTCCAGTTTCCGCGCGTTCATGTAGTTAACCGGAATTACGTGCCATTTTTGGTGAATCGCCCAGGTGTCAATTAAATCGTTCATAAAACTGCCGTCTACCACGTACCATTTGTTTTTGCCCTTATTGTCTACGGTTTTTTCCGCCAAGATTTTGTAGATGGTAATTTGCGCCGGCGCGGCCACGTAGCGTCCCCATTCGGTAATTAAATTTGGATGCCTTACGCCCAATTTGTCGCAGTGTTCCTTGGCGGCTTTGACAATTTGATGGATTAAATTTTTTCCGGAATAAAAACGCTTCCGTTTGTCATAAGGAATGCCCGCTCCCCCGCCAAGATCCAAGGTGTCCAGTCCGGGATTTTTTTCCTTTAATTTAGCGTAGACTTCCACGGCGCGCTTAAGCGGCCTGATAAAGCCTTCTACTTTTTCAATTTGGCTGGAAATGTGATAGTGCAGGGTGGAAAGGTTTCGGATTTTTCCTAAATTTAAAAGTTCGGTCTCGGTAAAGCCATAGCGGTTGTATTTTTTATCCCAGTGGCTGTTGACTTTTACGTTTAAGTTTACGCGAATTCCCACCTCGCCCTTGAATTTTGACATGCGTTCCAGTTCCACCATATCCTCAATAATCGGGACAACTACCAGGCCTTTAGTTTTTAATTCTTCAATCAGTTCCATGTAGCGGGGGGTTTTGGGTCCATTACAGATAACGCGGATTTTAGCGTTAAATTTATCCTGTTCAATCATCCGTTTAACCAAAAAGAGTTCGTTTGCCGAAGCCACATCTAAATTCGCCCCTTCGGCTACAGCCGGCAAAACAAATTCCTTGTTTTGGTTAACTTTCATGGCATAGTGGTAATAAAATTTCCCCCTGTAGCCCAGCACTTTTATATACGCGTTGAAAGTTTCAATTAAGTCCCGTACCCGGTTTTCTATAATCGTGGGGAAGACAATCTCCGTGGAAGTGCCGTATTTTTTTACAATGTCAAAAATATTGTATTGGAAATTTCCCTCTCTAATTATAAGTTCGCCATCCGGCCCAATATCAAAATTATGAGTGTTGACTTCGTCTAGCCCCAGGCGCCAGAATTTTTTAAAGCCATTCTTTTTTTTGGATGCGGTTTTTGTGGTCATAATAGCTATTCATTATTTTTCTCCCCAAGTCCGCCAGCTGGCGGAGGGGAGATGTCCCGCCGTAGGCGGGACAGATAGGTTGTTGATATGATTTTTAAATATAACTGGCTAGTTTACAGATTTTTACTGGTTTTGTCAATGGCCGGTTGCAACTGCCGGAACAATAAAAAAACGAATCCGATACGAATTCGTCTACAACAAACTAAGCCATTGAGTTGACCTGCGGGAGTTGGTGGTGAAAATGAAGTATGCTATTTGCCTATACACCTCTCTTGAGAGTTAAAAACATTACACCTAATTTATATCAACGCGCTTATTTTGTCAACTGTTTGTTAGATGTTATAAATACCAGGCCGAGCGACAGCGCAAAACACAGCAAATAAGCAGCCGCAAAGTTAAGCAAGTAGTTTTTTACGAAAGCGGAATTTAACCAAATTAAAACTGCGCTAAAAAATATAGCGGCAATTGCGCCGTAAATTCCGCCAACCAAAAAATCACGGGACAAAGTTTTGTCTGAAATAATTAAAAGAACATAAGTGACGGCGAAAACTATCGGAAGTCCGCCAATTGCTCCGGCCACCTTGGCGCCGGAGAATTTAGCTATAAGTAAAATAATCGCGGTAACAACAGCTGATGCGAGGCTTTTTAAAACAATATCCATAGAATAAAATTTTTGTGGTGCCCGGGGAGGGAGTTGAACCCTCAATCCCTTGCGGGCGACAGATCTTAAGTCTGTAGTGTATGCCAGTTCCACCACCCGGGCTTGTTAGTCTATGGAGGCGCAGGTGGGATTTGCACCCACGAATAGCGGTTTTGCAGACCGCAGTGTTAGACTACTTCACCACTGCGCCATTATAAATAGCCTTTATATTTTAATCAAAAACTTCAACTTAGGCAATACTATAACTTATCAAAAACTCCCCCCCGCCGTTGGCGGGGAGGAGTTTTGTATTTAGTTCTGGTGAGAAAGCGGAAAGGTGGCAAGGGCTAAATTTTGAGCTAACTTTTCGGAATGGGCCTGTCTTTCAGCTTCGGCTAATTGCTTTAATTCGGTTAATTCTTTAAGCTTCTGTTCACAGCCGTAAACCCAGTTTCTGCTACCGGGCTGAACATAAAAACCATTCATTTTTTTACAGGTATTGCGGTTGTCTTTATAAACCGGTTTATCTAACAAATTGTTTAAGTCTATAAACCAGTCCAATTTAGTCTTGTATTTGCGCCAAGACGGATGTCCTGGTTTTACTCCAATACCGCTACAGTTGTTATCAAAACAGTATCTGCCCATGTGGCTTTCCACATAGCTTACTGCTAAGGCTAGTTGCCAGTGAGGTTGCTTGGTAATTTCAGCAGCATACTGATCAAGCGGAGAATTGTATTTTTGTAAGAATTTGGTAAGCTTAATGACCAGCGGGTCATTTTGAGCTAAGGTTTCGATTGAAAGAGAATTTGGTTTTGGGGTTTGGTTTACTGCGCTAACGTCGTTGATTTCAAAAACTAAGTCAGATCCTACAGCCTTCGTTGTCTGAAGCTCGGCGGCTAATGCTAACTGCGGAAAGAAAACCGGAGCTAGCAGAATCAAAGCCATGATGCCGAAAGAGGAGCTTTGATTTATGGCAGACCGAAGGGTAAAAAGAGATTTCATTCTTTGAATCAAACTCCTTTCTTCCCCTTTGCTTTAGGCTGGCTTTTGGCCAGTCTGTTTGCAAATATATAGCTATTAAAGTTCGACTGTTTGACCCCCAGCACTAATTTTTGTTCATAATTTTCCCCTAACTCATAACTGTTAAGCAGTTTGAGTATTGAACGTCTGCGGATTATGAAGGAAAATTAGTGCTGGGTCAGCCGCGCCTGTAAAAGGCTAAAGTACATAATAGGCTTAAGTTAATAAAAAAGCGCCTACTAGCACTTTGTAAATAAATTATACCTTTTTTTGGGGGCTTTTTCAAGCCCTTTTTGCCAATAATTGGCTTAATTATAAGGGGTAAAATTTTTTTACCCTGAAGGTAGCCATAAAAAAATCCCTTAATTATAAGGGATTTTAATATATATTATTTTCCTTTTATGGCCTAGTTGCTTTTAAGTGCCTATAAAGTTGGTAGCAATAAACCGTTACCAAAGGCGTCCAAAACAGTGAAAACACATTACCTAGGAAAGGAATCAACCCAAACAAAATAGTTAATCCTAAAGTAATAATTCCAATATAGAAGAATTTGCCAAAAACTTCGCCCATACGGCCTTTTATATAGTATTTGCTACGCTTTAATGCTGAAGTATTGGCCAGATTCTCTTCCATAACTATATAAGGCGTTTGGCTGAACCAAAGGCAGAAGATAATGCCGGGAACAATTAATAAAATGAAACCGCCCAGAACTGCCAGGCCAACCAGAAGCCCGGTGGCAAAGAAAATACCAATCATTCCTTGGGATCTTTTAAAAGCTTCTTTAAAGCCAATATCTTCTGTTTGGTTTTTAATTGCCATGAGTTGGGCAACAGTGCTCCAAAGGCTGATGTAGATAAGTATAATCAACGCAACCAGCATTACTGCCAAACCACCCAGCCCCAAATTTAGATTTTGGCTGCTAATTTTGGACGTTCCAATAAAACCAACTCCAAAAATCAGCCCAAATCCTAAAGTGGCCAAAAGCGGCACTAAACGGATAAGGATGAGGGTTTTAAAGCGGTTTTTGTAAATTCCCCATGCCTCATTAAGTATTTGTCTGGCTTTGGGTAAATTGCCTCCTACTGGAGTTGGCGCAGCAGAAGGATTTGCAATTGTCGCGAACGCTTGCTCAATATCCGGCAGTTGCCAGCCGTTTTGCAGTAGACTTTGGGTTAACTCTTCCCTGCCTTTGCCTAAGGAAGATTGTTGTTTGATGTAGTCTAGCAATTGTTGTGAGACCATAAACGTATGTATTTTAAGTTTATTACTTATAGTTTAGGGCAAAATTAATAAAAAGCAAACTTTAATAAAAAACACCTCTTCAAATGAGAGATGTTTTTTGTGGAGCGGGTAACCCCAGTAGCAGTCCGCCTTAGGCAGACGCTACGGGGCAGGCGGGATAAACCCGCATTATCGCAAGCCAAGAAAAAATCACCACACAAGGTGATGATTTTTTCTTGGAGCGGGTAACGGGAGTCGAACCCGTTTCTACTCCATGGCAAGGAGTCATAATACCGGTATACTATACCCGCGTAAAATTATTATAACATTTTTTTCTTTGGGCACGACATTTGTCGTGCCCAAAATGGTGCCGCGGGGGTGAGTCGAACACCCGACGCCAGCCTCTTCAGGGCTGCGCTCTACCGCTGAGCTACCGCGGCTCGTCGTAACAAACTAATATACTGGTGGGCAATGTAGGGATTGAACCTACGGCCCCTTCCGTGTAAAGGAAGTGCTCTACCACTGAGCTAATTGCCCTAAATTTTAAAATCTGGCGCTCTAACTTCACCCCGCCCCAATTCCCTTACACTCAACAACACTATAAATTTGCAATTGGAGCAAAAATGATTACACAGTTATTTTTTATTTAGGGGAATTGGAGCGGGGCAAGACTGAGCTAACCGCCCCTGCTTCGTAACTACTTCGCAGGACAAGCCGAAGAGGATTTGATTTTTTTAAGCTGACTTTGAATATTTTATCAAAACATTAGCTTTTTGGCAAGACTCTCGGAGAGTTTTGTTAAAGCTTCTATGTTATCTTCTGGCGTGGTTTTGCAATGTGTAAAGGCGTCGCATTTAAGGCAACGGTGCGTAAGCTTGTAGCCTTTTTTTGTAAGCTCTAAAAAAACCGGCTCCATCATCCCACCGCATTTTTGAGCCCGGTCGCCGGGGTTAACATCCACATGTTTGCTCCAAAGGCATTTGGGGCAATGGTTGGTATAGCCATTACCTTTGACTTTTGCCTTGCAATGCCCGCAGGTAAAGTTTTCAATTTTTCTAATAAATTTTTTGCCAGTCAAGGATTAAAGATTAAGGATAAAGCATATTTTGATATTAGCATAAACAAAGAATTTTTGTTATTATAAAAACATAATAATAATTCAAAAATATGCCTCAAACTTTGCGTCTGGTTTCCCCGAATTTCAGCGATATATTTGAACCAAATATTGAAATTGGGCGTTTCCCGGACGGCGATAGCCACATTAAATTACCGCAGATTGCGGAAGTGGCGGGCAAAGACGTGTTGTTATTTCACCGCTTGTATCCTAAGCAGAATACCACCTTGGTAACCCTGCTTTTTATTTTAGACACCTTGCGGCTGGCCGGCGCAAAAAGTATAAATTTGGTGGCGCCTTATTTGCCTTATGCCCGTCAGGATAAACAAAAGTTGGAAGGCGAAGTTATGGCCGCGCGCAGTCTGTGCCGGTTGCTTAAGACTGCCGGCGTGCATAAATTAATCACCTTTGACTGCCATTTTTTAAATGAAACCGGCTTACAGGAATTTGAAGGTTTAAAAATTGAAAATTTGTCCATGGGCCCCGAGTTAGTGAAATATGCCGGAGAAATTTTTAAGGGAGAAGATTTTGAAATTATTGGTCCGGATGACGGCTCGCGTTATTTAGTGGAAGGGCACGGAGGCAAATCTTTAAAAAAAGTGCGTAAAGAGTACGAGGGCGCTAAGGTGGCTTATCGCGATGTGCACGAAGTGGCTGGCGATTTGGATGTAAAAGATAAGAATGTTTTAATTTTGGATGACATGATTAGCAGCGGCAGTACTATGGTAAAATGTTTGGAGAAATTAGCCGCGGCCGGAGCAAAGCAAATTGCCTGTACCGCCACGCACGGCCTGTTTTTGTTTGACTGCGTGGATAAAATGAAAGTTTTTGCCACCGATATTTTTGCCACCGACAGCATAGCAAATCCGCACGCGAAAGTTTCCATAAAAAATCAACTGGAGAATCTATAAATGACTAAAGTTTTGGATATTTTAAAAAAGAGCGGCGCGGTAATTACCGACAGCCATTTTGTGGGCACTTCGGGCAAGCATTTCGCCACTTATATTAATAAAGACGCGCTGTATCCGCATACTGCCGATACGTCCGAAGTCTGTAAATTATTTGCCGAAAAAGTTAAGGATATGGAAGTTGATGTGGTAGTGGGGCCGGCCTTGGGCGGTATTATTCTTTCCACCTGGACGGCTTACCATCTTTCTCAAATTAAAAGCAAGGAAGTGTTGGGCGTATATACGGAAAAAACCGCCGAAGGCGGACAGCAGTTTGCCCGCGGCTATGATAAATTTATTGCCGGCAAAAAAGTTTTTGTGGTGGAAGATTTAACCACTACCGGGGAGTCCGCAAAAAAAGTCGTGGAAGCGGTCAAAGCCATTGGCGGTGAAGTAGTCGCGGTATCGGTAATGGTTAACAGAAGCCCTAAAGCGGTAAACAGCGAGTA
Organism: bacterium; assembly: GCA_021791515.1. GTDB lineage: Bacteria > Patescibacteriota > Doudnabacteria > UBA920 > UBA920 > PALSA-1336. The sequence continues at coordinate 7,489 of JAJYWK010000054.1, forward strand.
TTTTGGCGTTCCTTTTTTGCCGCTGGATGAGTTTGAAGTGCCAACCTTTGAAGACGGCAAGTGCCCGCTTTGCGACAGCGGTGTGCCGATTAATACCGCAGTCGGCCATGGCAAAAAGTATTTGGAAGCGAAAAAATCACAATAACATTTATGAGTCCGGCTAAAGAAAAATATAATACACGCGCGAAAAAAGTTGATTCCCTGGTTTGTGTAGGGTTGGATTCTGAATTGGAAAAAACACCGGAGCAATTTAAGAATTTAGAGCGTCCGCAATTTGAATTTAACAAATGGATTATTGACCAGACCGCGGAATTTGCGGCTGCTTTTAAACCCAACATTGCTTTTTATGAGGCGCGAGGCGATGCCGGTATGCAGGATTTAAAAATGACCATGGAGTATCTGCAAAAAAATTACGCGGACATTTTTACCATTTGTGATGCCAAGCGTGCGGATATTGGCAATACTAATAACGGTTATGTAGTATCAATTTTTGATTGGCTCGGGTTTGATGCCATTACCTTACATCCATACTTAGGCAAAGAAGCCTTAAAACCGTTTTTAGACCGCGAGGATAAAGTTTCAATCATCCTTTGTCGGACTTCTAATCCGGGCGCTGGGGAGTTGCAGGATTTGAAAGTTGACGGTAAGCCCGTGTGGCAAGTGGTGGCGGAAAAAGTTAATAGCGATTGGAATTATAACCACAATTGTATGCTGGTGGTGGGGGCGACTTATCCTAAAGAGATGGCGCAGATACGGTCGGCTGTTGGAGAGATAACGTTTTTGGTTCCGGGCATTGGCGCGCAGGGTGGCGATGTGGAGGCCACAGTTAAAGCCGGTTTGAATTCGGAAAAATCAGGCATAATAATCAATTCTTCCCGCGGAATAATTTTTGCGGAAAATCCGGCTGAAGAAGCAAAAAAGTTGAGAGATGAAATAAATAAGTTCCGATAAATTTTTTTGGGAAGAGGTGTCCCCTCTGCGGCAGAGGGGACACCTCCCCGGTCTGGACTATATGTATAAAATCATTCGCCCAATACTATTTAAATTTTTTAAAGATCCGGAAACAGTGCATCATTTGGCACTGTATTTTTTAAAGTTTTTAGGTTTGCCCGGGTTTTCATCGGTTGCGCAGATTTTTACAAATATTAATGACGAGACTTTAAAGCAAAAAGTTTTTGGTCTGGATTTTAAAAATCCGGTCGGTTTGGCAGGCGGGTTTGATAAAGAAGCCTATGCGGTTAAGGGGCTGGAAGCTTTAGGGTTTGGTTATTTGGAAATCGGCACAATTACCCGGTATAGCCAGCCTGGCAATCCCCGGCCGAGAATTTTTAGGTTGGCAGCGGATGAGGCATTAATTAACCGCATGGGCTTTAATAATTTTGGCGCTGATGCTTTGGCTCAAAGATTATCTAAATTAAAAAATTTAAATACTCCGCTTGGTATTTCTTTGGGTAAAACTAAAATTACCCCACTGGAAGAAGCCGCGGAAGATTATTTATATTCTTTTACTAAGTTGTATGATTATGGAGATTATTTTGCGGTAAATATAAGCTCCCCCAACACGCCGGGCCTTAGAGATCTGCAGGACAAAGAACATCTAATAGAAATTATTCAGGGCTTGGCTAATTATCGCGCTAAACAAACCAAATTAAAGCCGATTTTAGTTAAAATAGCTCCGGATTTAACTTTTGAAGCCATTGATGAAGTTTTGGAAGTTTGTAAACAGTTAAACGTAGATGGAATAATTGCGACCAATACTACCATTAGCCGCGAAGGGTTGTCTGCTCCAGCCAAGGAAATTGGCGGACTTTCCGGAATGCCGTTAAAATCAAAATCCACTCAAATTATTAAACACATCCGCCGCCAAAGCCCAGGACTGCCGATAATTGGCGCGGGCGGAATTTTTACCGCAGAGGATGCCTATGAAAAAATCAGAGCTGGCGCTTCTCTTCTTCAAATCTATACCGGATTTATTTACGAAGGCCCGCTGGTGGTTAGAGCTACTAATCAAGGATTAGTTAAGCTACTTAAGCGTGACGGATTTAAAAATGTTTCCGAAGCGGTGGGATCGGAAAACTAATGGCAGGATTTTAACGGCCGTTAAAATCCTGCCAAATGATTCAGCAACATCTGTCCTCTGAACAGTGAACACTAATGGGTGACGCTCAAAGCAAGTTTTTGCCTGGGCGTCAGGCCACTAATTGATAAATGAATTCGTTCTTCGTTGTAGTATTGTAACCATTCTTCTGCTGATTTCCAAAC
>JAJYWK010000061.1 GCA_021791515.1 bacterium
AGAGAGCAATAGAATTAGTGAGTGAAGTCTATAAAGTTGCTAAGCAATTGCCAAAAAGCGAACAGTTTATTTTAATTTCTCAAATGGTCAGGTCCGCGATTTCTATACCGGCAAACATGGCAGAGGGTTGGGGAAGAAATTACAAAAATGAATTTATACAATTTATAAATATAGCTTATGGTTCATCAACAGAACTTGAAACTCATTTGATCATTGCCAAGCGCGAGTATTCTAAAGTTAATTATGAAAAAATTGAAAAGTTGAACTTGGAAATCAAAAAAATGCTTACAAGTTTGGTGTCAAAAATGAAAAATTCCCAGACCAAGTATTAATTCTCTGTATCTCTAATTTTCTAATTCTCTAAAATATGCAAAAAAAATCTGGTCCGTTGATTGTATTTTTATCATCTTTACTTTGGGCCTCGGACGCGCCATTTAGAAAACCGCTTTTAACCGGCGGGCTTGGCGTTGGGTTTGTTTCATTTTTAGAGCATATTTTTAATGTTTTGGCCTGTTTGCCGGGGTTATTTAGGCATCGTTTGGAATTAAAATCAGTTAACTGGAAACAGTGGCTGGGGCTAATTTACATTGGCGCCGGGGCTTCGGCTTTGGGCGCGATTTTGTTTGTGAAAGGCGCCGTGGTAATGAATTATAATTTTACCGTGGCCGCGCTTTTGCAAAAATTTCAGCCCATTTTTGCCATCCTTCTCGCGGTAATTTTTTTAAAAGAAAAATTAAATCCCAAGTTTTGGCTATTGGCAATTCCGGCTCTTTTGGGCGGGTATTTGGTAACTTTCGGCCTGGCTTCGCCGTCGGTATTGTGGCAGAGCGGGTCAGTCAACCTAATTGGGGCCGTTTTAGCGCTGTTAGCGGCAGTCTTATGGGCAGGCGGCACAGTGGTAGGCCGCTCGTTATTAAAAGGATTAAATTTGCAATTGGTTAACGGAATGCGGTTTGCCTTTGGCCTGGTATTTTTGGCCGGCTATGTCGCGGTCGCAGAAAGTTTTCAGTTTGGTTTAATGAATCCTTTGTTTTGGCGGAATACTTTAGTTATTGCCATGCTTACCGGATTTTTTGCCCTGCTTCTCTATTATTACGGGCTTAAAAGCACAAAAGCATCAATAGCCACGCTAATGGAATTAGGCTACCCATTGGCTTTAACGGTTGTGAACTGGAAATTTTTAGGAATTACCCTGGATGCTTGGCAGATTGCCGGCGCTTTGATATTATTAGTTTCGGTAACGATTTTTGTTTTAAATAATCAGCATCAAGATAATAATTAATTCCGATCTGCGGATTAACGGATTTTACAGATTACTACCGATGTTTAACATCTGTAGGTATCGGTAATATCTGCTCATCTGTATATCGACATAAAAAAAATGACCAATCCTTTTGAGACAGCTAAAAGCCAGCTTATGCAGGCGGCAAAAATCGCTAAGTTGGATGAAGATAAAATTGAACAATTGTTGGCGACGGACAGGTGCGTGGAAGTCTCCATTCCGGTAAAAATGGATAACGGCAAACAGAAAATTTTTACAGGGTTTAGAAGCCAGCACAACAACGCCCGCGGACCGTACAAGGGCGGAATCCGGTACCATCAGGATGTGAATTTAGACGAAGTAAGAGCTTTGAGTTTTTGGATGAGTTTTAAAAATGCCGTGGTGAACGTCCCGTTTGGCGGCGGCAAGGGCGGCATTATTGTAAACCCGAAAGAATTATCAGCAGGCGAGTTAGAGCGCTTGTCGCGCGGATTTGTGCAAAAAATTTATCCGCTCATTGGGCCCGAAGTGGATGTGCCGGCGCCGGATGTTAACACCAACGGCCAAATTATGGAGTGGATGGTGGATGAATATAAAAATTTAACCGGTCACCCTAAAGCTTTGGCGACTTTTACCGGCAAGCCTTTGGGTAAAGGCGGAAGCGAAGGGCGGGCGGAGGCTACCGGTTTCGGCGGCGTGTATGTTTTTGAAGAAGCTGTAAAAAATTCGTTAGGCGGGGTAGTCAAAGGCAATACCATGGCCCTTCAGGGGTTTGGCAATGTCTCAAGTTTTTTTGCCCAAGCCGCGCAAAAATTAGGGTTTAAAGTGGTGGCGCTGTCAGATTCCAAGGGTGGAATTGTAAATCTTGAAGGCTTGGATTTGGACGCGGTGGCCGAGCACAAAAAACAAACCGGCAGTTTAAAAGATTTTGCCGGCGCGAAAAATATTACCAACAGCGAACTGCTGGAATTGCCGGTGGATGTTTTGGTGCCTGGCGCTTTGGAAAATGTGCTGACTGCCGACAACGCGGACAAGGTCAAAGCCAAACTGATTGTGGAAATGGCCAATGGCCCAACCACCCCGGAAGCTGACGCAATTTTTGCCAAAAAGAACATCCCGGTTATTCCTGATATTTTAGCCAACAGCGGCGGCGTCTGTGTGAGCTACTACGAATGGTATCAGAATATGAATAATGAAGTCTGGAGCAAGGAAGATGTTTTAGAAAAACTTTCCAAGCAAATTAAGCAGGCCTTTGTTGATGTTTACGAATTGCAGAAAAAATACAATACGACTTTCCGCACCGGCGCGTATATTTTGGCGGCGGAGAGGATAATTGCAAAAATGTAGCAAGTAGTATGTAGCAAGTATCAAGGGTAAACAAAAACCTGAGGATTATCCTTGGGTTTTTTAAATGATATACTATGGGTATGTGTTCCCCTTAATACTTAATGCCTGCTACTTGCCACTTTTATGTACGATACAATAATCATCGGTGCGGGTTTGAGCGGCATGAGTGCCGCGCTTTACTGTGCAAAAAATTCCCTTAAGGCATTGGTTGTGGCAAAGAGCGTGCCAGATTCAAATCAAAGCGAAAGTTTTTTGCTTAACCCGGCCGATTTAATAATAAAGTTTAAAAACGCGGTTAAAGAGCAGTCAGGTTTAATTGATTTTCGCGTAAATCAGGAAGTGATTAGCTTGGAAAAAAATGTGGTGAGTTTTTCCGTAGAATTAAAAACCGGACATGTGGAATACGGCAAATCAATTATTATTGCCATTGGAAACGGAGATACGAGTTTTGATTTGTTGACGCACAAAGACTCTTTGGCCAAAATTAAAGTTGATGCCCAAATGCGTACAAACATTGCCGGTATTTTTGCCTGCGGCGGCTGCACAGCTTTATCGGCCGACGATACATTCATCAGCTCTGCTCAAGGCGCGCAGGCGGCACTGTCGGTTAAAAAATTTTTAAATGCAAATCTTGCGCCCGGCTAACCTTAAAAGCGGAGGCGCGTAAGCCCTAAAATAGAAAAGTTAAGGTTATGTTAACCTTTAACCGCTTAAATAAGCGGTTAATTTTATTTTCCCCATTGACAAATTGCGCCAGCGGTCTATAATATAAAGTCCAGTAATTAACTTAAACAGGACTTACGCACCGCCGCTTTTTGGGCGGGCTAAGCCCGACCCATAAAAGCGGCTCCGTCCAATTTCTTCGTTATTTTCCTGTGGTTTTTATCGGCGTAGCCCGGCTACGCCTCCAAAAATCCTCGGAAAATGCCTCGAACTTGGCCAGTGCGTAAGTCCTGTTAAATAAATTTATGCCTAAACCCATAAAAAGCCTAATTTTAAGCGTTTTTACGCTCGCTTCTTTCGCGGCAGCCGTTCCGGCTTTGGCTTACACGCCGTATCTTACAGCCAGCTATCAGGGCTCTAATTCTATACAGGTGACCGTAAGCAATGCCAACCCTAATTCCCAAATTGATTTATATTTTATGCCGCAAGGCTCCTCGGCCTGGCAAAGCACCACCAACATTGGCAGAACCGATTACTCCGGATATTTTACCCAATCGATAAGTTTGGGCCAAAATGTGAATCAAATATATGTTATGGTTGGCGGCCAGCAATCTTCTACTGTTTCAGTTAATGCCGGCGGTTGTACCTATAACTGCGGCAGTCCATATGGATTGTCTTTAAGCCAGAACAGTTTGTCTTTAAGTGTTGGCCAAACTTCCAGCATTACAATTTATAACAACACCAGCGGCTATTCTTCCGGCAACTACTACATTGCCTCTAACAGCAGCTCCAATGTTGTCTCAGCTTCCGTTTCCGGCAATACTTTAAATATTTATGCTTATCAAAACGGCAGTGCCACAATTCAGGTTTGCCAGAGTGGTTATAGCGGCAATTGTGCAAGCGTATATGTTACTGTGAGCGGTTCCGGCAACTGCGGCTATTACGGCTGCAGTGTCGGCGGTTTAACAGTAACCCCATCAAGTTTAAGTTTGACTGTCGGCCAAAGCGCAACGGCCAATGTTTCCGTTGGCAGTTATTATTACAGCGGCGGTTATTATATTTCCAGCAACAGCAACTCTAATGTTGCCTCAGCTTCCGTTTCTGCCAACACCATTACAGTCTATGGCAATCAAGTCGGCAATACTACAATTCAAGTTTGCCAAAACAGCGGAAGCTTTAGCTGTGCCAGTTTGTATGTTACCGTTAGCGGCGGCTACGGAAATATTACTTTTAGCCCCAGCTCCGTTTCCTTGACTGTCGGGCAAAATTCTTCGGTGAGCGTTTACAATAATAGCGGCTATTCTTCCGGCAATTACTACATTGCCTCTAACAGCAACTCCAATGTTGCCTCGGCCTCCCTATCCGGCAGCAGCTTGACTGTTTATGCCTTGGCCGCCGGCAATACCAACATCCAGGTTTGTTCCAATTATTATTCCGGCAATTGCGGCACTTTGTATGTAACAATTACCGGATCGGTACTGGGCGCAAACACTAACTTGTGGTTTAGCCCGGGCAATCCAAATATGTATACAGGCCAGAGCCTGGCGGTGTCCATTAACAGCAGCGCTTATGCCACAACTTATCCTTATTATACGAATGCTTATTACATTTCCAGCAACAGCAATTCCGCTGTTGTGTCCGCCAGTGTTTCCGGAACGGTTTTGAATTTATACGCTTACCAAAACGGTTCGTCTAATATTACGGTTTGCCATTCGTCTTTAGGTTTTTGCGGCACATTATACGTTACAGTAGGCGGCGGGTATTCCGGCGGCGGTCTGTCTTTAAGCCAGACTAATTTAACCGTGGGAGTCGGCCAGAGCTCCAGTGTTGCCATTTATGGCAACGGCAGCTATTATGTGGCCGGTAATTCAAACCAAAACGTGGCATCGGTTTCGGTTTCAGGAAACAGCTTGGTGGTTTATGGCAACCAGCTTGGCAGTACGACTGTTTCTGTCTGCCAAAGCGGCTATATAAGCGGCTGTGCTACGCTTTATGTCACCGTTAGCAGTTATGCCTACGGAGGTTATCCGTATAACTATAATCCTGGCGGCGGCTTGCAGTATCCGGGTTCTGCCGGTAATGTTTTGGGCGCCAGCGTGTATCCAAACGGCAGTTTAGTTTCCGAAAACGGCACGGTTTATATTGTCTATAAAAATACCAAAACCGCTTTTGTCTCCGCTTCAGCATTTTTAGGTTTTGGTTTTAAGTTCGCCAATGTAACCGAAGTGGGGAATTCCGGTTTGGCTGACAGCGGCTACGTTATTCGCACTTCGCGCGCTTCCCACCCGTGGGGTTCTTGGATAAAGAGCGGCTCTACTATTTATTTTGTTCACGAAACTGGTTTAATCCCAGTGCCTACTTGGAGCATTTTTTTGGCTAACGGAGGCCAGGCCGGCCTGGTGGTTGCGGCTAACTCATGGGATATGTCTTTGTCCAGGCTTTCGGTAATGACCGTGGATGATTCGCGATTACAATAAACAGAGCAGATTAAGCTCAATTAATACTAGTACAAAAACTCCCTCATCCGCCAACAGGCGGATGAGGGAGTTTTAAATTTTGTGATCCGTGTTAATCAGTTTACTTACTGGGCCACTCTTTCCACATATTGCCCGTCGCGCGTATCAATTCTTAAAACATCGCCTTCTTTAATAAACATCGGAGCGTTTACAGTAAGTCCGGTTTCCAAAGTCACGGGCTTGGTTACGTTGCCGCCGCTGTTGCCGACGGTTGAGGGAGGGCTTTCCGTAACTTTTAATTCCACTTTAATAGGCAGTTCAATGGAAACAGGCTTGTCATTAAAGCGCAAAATGCTTACTTCCATGCCTTCTTTGAGGAATTTTTCCTGCTCTAAGGTTACGTTTTTTGCAATGTCTATTGTCTCAAAGGTGGCGTTATTCATAAAGTGAGTGCCTTCGGCGTCAGTATAAAGAAAATTGGCTTTTTCGCGCACCACGTCGGCTTCTTCTATGCTTTCGCCGAATTTAAAGGAGTATTCGTAAACTTTGCCGGTAATTACGTTGCGCAATTTGGTTTGCATAACGGGTTTGCGCTGCGCTGTTCTCATCCGGTTGCTCCAAATTACCTGCACGGGTTGTTTTTCCCAGAGAATAATTGTGCCGATTTTTAAATCATTTAGGTCCATAAGTTATAATCCGAAATTACGAATTAATATCCGAATAATCCGAAATATTTTTGTAATCCTTTTTGGGTCATTCGGATTGCGGTATTTGGATAATTCGGATTATGTTTTAGGCGGCAACGAACGGCAATAACGCCATATGCCTTGCCTGCTTTAACGCCTTGGTAACCAAGCGCTGATGTTTGGGGCAGGTGCCGGTGCGGTTGTGGTTTAAAATTTTGGCGTGAGGGGACATAAAACGGCGCAAGGTTTGCGTGTCTTTATAGTCCACAGTAGTCAATTTGTTTGAGCAGAAATAACACTGCTTTTTTACTGCTGATTGATTGTCTCTGTTGTTAGATGGTCTCATGAAATATTTTAGATTTAAGATTTAGGATTTTAGATTTAGACTGCATTTAATCTCCAATCTGCAATCTAAAATTTACAATTAAAATGGGATATCCTCCACGCTAATATCTTCGCCCTGCTGGATGGTAGGAAGCTCTTCCGCCGGAGCCGGTTGGGCGGTTGGGGTATCAGCTGCCGGAGAAGTTGCGGCGGCCGGGGCCTGATAAGCACCGGCAGGCGCGGTTGCGTTTTTGCTGCCGAGCATAATCATGTTGTCTGCGACAATTTCCGTGCGGTAGCGTTTGGCGCCGTCTTTGCCGTCCCAGGAACGGGTCTGCAAGCGGCCTTCAATAAATACCTGGTTGCCTTTTTTTAAATATTGGTGGGCAATTTCGCCCAATTTTCGCCAGAGCACCACATTGTGGAATTCCGTGGTTTCCACTTTTTGGCCAGATTGCTGGTTAGTGTAAACATAGCCGGTGGCCACGCCCATTTGGCAGACATTAATGCCGCTGGGAGTCGCGCGCAGTTCCGGGTCGCGGGTAAGCCGGCCAATTATCATAACTTTGTTTAAGTCCATAGATTTAAAAAATTAATGCTTAATTTTTTAAATAGGGGATAGGGATTAGGGTTTAGGGGTTAGTAACTTAACCCTTTACCCTTACGCCTTTGCCCTACTTTGTGAGGTCTTCACTTAAGGCTTCTTCTATTTTTTTGTCCAAATCTTCGGCATTGATTTCGGCCAAGACCGGCGCCGCGGCTTTTTTGCCCGGTTTTTCCGCGACTGTTTTTATGGCTTCTTCGGCCGGCGGACCCTTGCGCACAATTTTGGACTGCGCAATTTTATCTTTTTTCATCCGGTCCAAGTATTCATCCCGGTTGGTAATAATATAGCGGATGATGTTTTGATCCTGGGTGCGGATTTTGGCGTCAAAAGCGTTAAGGTTTTTTCCGTCCATAACAAAATTGACCACAACATAATGGCCGTTGCGGGTTTTGCCTATGGGGTAGGCGAGTTTCTTTTTTCCCAAACTGGTTTCCTGAATTTGCGTGGCTCCAAAGTCTTCCGCGAATTTTAAAACTTGCGCGGAGATTTGAGGCACTTGGTCGTCGCTAACTTGCGACCCAAGCAGGTACATAAGCTCATATTGCGGCATAGAAAGTATGCTTTCTATCCCCCGGAGGGGAATATGTTTACCCTGTTAAATGTGCGAAGCACTATTTAAACAGGGATTAGTTATTAATTTGTTTAATTTAACCCCGTCAAATAAGATTTGAGCCTATTCTTGAGAAACATACTACCATAGTAAGTTCTCAAATATTTTTCTCTATGAGTTGCGTCTTGTTGATTCAAGCACGCCTCGTAGTAAATAAGTCTTAAAGGTCGTCTATTCTTGGTAGAACCGACTAATCCTTTTTTATGTTGATCAAATCTTGATTTTAAATCTTTAGTATAACCTGTGTATGTCTTGTTATCTTTATCAGACCTCAAAATATATACACAGTACATAAAAATTGAGATTTAAAATCATTTGACTGGGTAAATTATAGCATTCATTAGGGTTTTTGTCGATAGGGTAAGGTATTGACAAAAAGCTAAAAATGTGCTATAATAGGCAATTTAATTGCCTGAATGTTTGGGAAGTCTACACATTAAAAAGGAAATGGACGACATCGCCGTCTTGGACCACGTATTCCTTGCCTTCAACGCGCAACCAGCCTTTTTCTCTGGCTCCTGCGTATCCTTTCGCTTCAAGCAGTTTGTCCCATTGAATAACTTCGGCTCTTATAAAGCCTTTTTCAAAATCCGTATGAATTTTACCCGCGGCCTGGGGAGCTTTGCTGCCTTTTACGCACGTCCAGGCTTTGGACTCTTTGGGTCCGGCGGTAATAAAAGTAATCAGTCCCAAAGTTTGGTAGGCGGCCTTAATAATTTTATCCAGCCCGCTTTCCGGCAGGCCAAGTTCTTTTAGATATTCTTTTCTTTCATCGTCGGAAAGTTCGGCTAGTTCGGATTCTAATTGAGCGTCAATAGTGAGAAAGCTGGTAGCTGGTAGCTGGTAGCTGGTAGCTGGGAAAGATTTTTTATCCAAATCGAATTTGCTATTCGCAACTATCATCATTGGCTTGTTAGTCAAGAGTTGAATTTCTTTTGAGTGTTCTTTTTCCTCATCGGTTAAGTGCACGGTGTTGGCGTTCTCGCCTTTTTCCAAAGCAACTTTGTATTTTTCCAGGACCTGCTTTTTTATGGTGGCGTCGCGGTCTCCGGATTTTGCCTGCCGGCCGATGGTGGAAAGTCTATTTTCCACATTTTGCAAATCCGCCAGTTGCAGTTCTATGGCAATGGTTTCCATATCTCTTTGCGGATCGACATTGCCGTTTACGTGAATAATATCCTTATTTTCAAAAAACCTTACCACTTCCAAAATCGCGTCCACTTCGCGAATGTGGCTTAAAAATTTATTGCCCAGCCCTTCGCCTGTACTCGCGCCTTTTACTAACCCGGCGATGTCCACGAATTCAATGGTGGTAGGCACAATTTTTTCCGATTTTTCAAGATCGGCTAACTTGGCCAAACGCTCATCCGGCACAGCAACAACCCCAACATTTGGGTTAATGGTGGCAAACGGGTAATTAGCGGCTTCTACTTTGCTTTTGGTTATGGCGTTAAATAATGTTGATTTGCCCACGTTGGGCAGGCCGACAATTCCGATTTGAAAGGACAATTTTTTCTCCAGTTGTCATCCTGAGCGAGTGCATCCGAGTGAAGGATCTCTCTTTCGGGATTGGGTTAATTCAGTGGGTAGTATAAAACAAAATCAGGGTTTTATCCATAGACTTTGAATAACGAAACCCCTCAATCCTTAACAATCTGGTATACTTTTCTTGGGGGGAGTTTCCTTGCTTTTGACAAGAAAACCTGCCCCAATAAA
>JAJYWK010000068.1 GCA_021791515.1 bacterium
GCACGATTTTGAACATCCTTCATCGGTTGTGGTAAAATCCCCCCAATTTTCTTTTGCCCGCCTTTCGGGCGCGGATCCAATCTTACGGGTGGAGATGTCTTCCACCGGCGAGGTGGCTTGTTTTGGTAAAACCTACGACGAAGCGCTACTTAAGTCCATTTTGGCCGCCAATAAGTTTGATTTTAGCAAAAAAGCCGTACTGCTCTCTTTGGGCGGGGAAATTAACAAAGCCAAGTTTTTGGAGGCGGCCAGGATTTTGCAGAAACTTGATTATCAGATTTTTGCCACGGATACGACCGCGGAATTTTTTAAAAAGCAGGGGATAAAGTGCGATGCCGTGCGTAAAGCCTTTGAAGGCAGTCCCAATTTTTTGGATATTATCGCGGCCAAAAAAGTATCTTTTGTGGTAAACTTAAGTCAGGGGGGCGTAAGGCTTACTAAAGAGCGCCTTGAGAGGCATTTAACAGACGGCTTTAGGATTCGACGCGCCGCGGTGGATTATCAGTTGCCTTTATTTACAGATTTGCATTTAGCCCGCGCGTTCGTAAAAGCATTGGAAGGTTATGGTCAAAATGATTTGGAAATAAAGAGTTATAGAGAGTATATGGAAGATTGAGCAAGATTTAAAAGATTAAATAAGATTGAACAAGAATAAAATCATGTCAATCATGGTCAATCTTGCCCAATCATGTCAATCAATTTATGAATCATGTTTTAACCGCCGGCCAGTTTAATAAACAAAGCTTGGAACTGATTTTAAATACAGCAGGGGAAATGGAAAAACAGCTGGCGCCCGGCAAAATAGAAAAAAAATTACAGGACAAAGTGGTGGCTTGCGTGTTTTTTGAGCCCTCCACGCGCACGCGTTTGTCGTTTGAGGCCGCGGCTTTGCGCCTGGGCGCGCAGGTAATTTCCGCGGAAAACGCCATGGAAAGCTCCTCGGCCCACAAGGGCGAGACAATAGAAGACACCACTCGCATACTGAATTGCTATGCTGATGTAATTGTCATTAGGCATCCAAAAGAAGGCGCGGCAGAGGCGGCGGCCAAAGTTTCTACAAAGCCCATAATTAATGCCGGCGACGGCGCGAACCAGCATCCCAGCCAGGCTTTGCTGGATTTGCTTACCGTAAAAAAAGAGTTGGGAAGTTTGGAAGGTTTAACTTTTACTTTTGTCGGCGACCTAATTTACGGCAGAACACCGCATTCTTTAATTCCGCTTTTATCGCATTTCCCCAATAATAAATTCAATTTCGTTTCTCCGCAATCATTATCGCTCCCGCAAGTTTATAAAGACCTGCTAAAAGAAAAAAATATAGCGTTTGCGGAAACCCGGGATTTGGCGGAAAGCCTAAAGCAAGCCGACGTGGTGTATATGACCAGGGTGCAAAAAGAAAGATTCGCGAACGCGGAAGATTACAATAAAGTGAAAGATATGTTTTTGCTTAAACCCGAACATTTAAAACTGCTAAAAGAAAAATCTGTGATTCTCCACCCGCTGCCCAGGGTAAATGAAATAGATCCGCAAATTGACGCGGATCCAAGGGCGGCATATTTTCGCGAGGCGCAGAACGGCTTGTATGTGCGCATGGCTTTGTTGCTGTATGCTTTGGGGTTGCTGTAAGCGCGCTGAATTTATGAGTATTATGAAAAACTCTTGTAAACAAGAGTTTTTGTTTATCATATTGGTGCTTATTCTACGAGCCCTTGATAAGATGAATTGACCATAATCCAAAAATTGACGGCCGTCAATTTTTGGATTATTATTAAAACGCAAACAAATATATTAATTTTTTAACTTTGAAATTATTTAATTTATGATTAAACAAAAGTCAATTGTTCTTCAAATCCTGGAAGATTTGAATAAAAGCAAGGCCACGCCGCTTTTGACCGGGTATAAACTGGTATACAAAAGTAAGTATTTGGATTTTCTGGATATTGCCCACGCTCTCTGGAATTTAAAAAATAGCGGAGTAGTGAGCGTCTATGAAAGGAATAATCAAAGATTCATCAAGTTAACCAAAAAGGGCGAGCTCAAGATTTTGTTGCATAAGGCTCGGATTAGCCCGGCAGCTAAATGGGACGGCAAATGGCGGCTAATAATGTTTGATATCCCCGAAGGAAGCAGAAAGTCCCGTAATCTGTTAAGGCGCTTGCTCAAACAATCCGGGTTCAAAAAATTACAGGCCAGTGTATTTATTAGTCCTTGGCCTTTAAATCGGGAGGCAATTGAGTATTTAAAGCAAATTAAGCTTATGGATTTTATCAGAATTATGCGGATTGATGACATTGATGACGACAAAGATTTAAAAAAGAAATTCGGTGTATAAATTCCAAAATAAACAAACAAAAATAATCCAATTTTTGACGGCCGTCAAAAATTGGATTATTTGAAAAGTTTGTTCTTTTTCTTATTCTTGGCTTGGGTAGCTATTTAAGAGTATCCGTAAAAATTTTTACGTCTTTTATTTCCTGACAACCCAGGGCAGGAAGCTCATTTATTTTGCCTTGTTTTAATATTACCGCGTCTAGTTTTTCCTTTTTTTCCTGTCCCACAACGTAAGCCAAGGCAAAATCTATTTTTTTTAAAAAGGTGAGCGTGGCGGTAATTCGTTTGGGGTATTGGTTTTTTTCCCCCACGTCGTGCGCCGCGACCCAATTTTCCGATTCAAACATCGCCTTGAATTTTTTTTCATCTGCCTCCGGAAAAATGCCGGCCGTGTGGCCGTCTTTGCCCAATCCCAGCGTGGCAATAATCAGTCCTTTTGGGTTTTCTTCCGTCCAAGTTTTTAAATCCGTTTCCCAGCGCGTCTTTAAGCTTTCCATAGTGTCATCATGGCGGGGGAGGGTGCCAAAAAAGCTTACGTCCGCTTCCAGCGCTTGGGTGTAAAATTCCGTTTTTTGCAGCTGCGAAAAATTATTTACGCTTTCATCTACCGAAAAACGTTCATCCAGCATGCTAACGGTCAAATTTTCGCCCAAAGTTGTCTGCCCAACGTAATCTAGCAAACTTAAAGCCGAACCGGATGAAAGCATTAGCAAAACCGGCTTGGTTTTATGCTCTGTTAGCAGGCTGTTTAAATATTCCCCGGCCTCGGCCGAGACGCTTTCTTTGTCCGGTTGTGTGAGTATTTGCATAAATAAATTATAACATATGAGGGTAAAATTTGGCCTTTGACAAAGCGCAGTTTTGGGTATAGAATTTAAAGTCAATTTCAAGGGGGATTATTCAATATTTGCGGAAGGAAATGTGGGCATTTTAATATATAAGATTTCGGATATAGGATATATGATTTTAAAATCATAAATTTTATTTCTTATATCTTATATCTAAAGTGTACATTTTCCCTTCCGCAAGTAAAAAGAGCTTACGGTTTGGGAGAAAGAGAGTATAAGATGGAACGAGAAAAGTTTGTTCAGATTTTGGAGAGATTAGCGGAGCGGATAACTATCAAGCTCCGGGACATGAACCTTAGCCAGCCGGTTGATGCGGGTTCTTCCATGCCTAAGCGGCTGTTTAATGAACTGCTCGAGCAGTTCCGGTGGATCAAACAACTGAAGGCCGATATTGCAACGGCTGATGGTCTAAGCATCCGCGAGGCCATGAAGACTGCGGCCAAGCGGGTGGCTCAGCAGGAGTACCAAAGTGCGGAACGTGGAGCTGTGAGCTATGTGGTTGAAATTCTCGATCGCATTTCTTGGGAGATGGCTGACGCGGTGGCGAATGCTCTGGTCAAGGAAATGGCGACGACCGAGAAGGCCTTACACGCCATCCGGCGTGGGGAGAATTCGGTAGCTGGCGAAGTCCTGCCTCTGCGCTGCCTCATCCACCTTGCGCCTGCCCATCCCATCAGGCTCGGCCATACTGAATTGGCGCGCGAGTACATGGACAAGATCGCCAAGGAGTTCGGCCCCGGCAAAGTCCAGGTGGAAGATGCCGGGTGGATGCTTGGACAACTGACCAGCACAGACGGCGTTCATGGCACTCCGGACGGAGTGTTCATGATTGTCAGGGTGGAGAATGCCGATACCGCCCTTGCGTTGCTCGTTTTTTTGAAACCCTGCTGCGCGGGCAAGGTCAGCCTTGCGCATTTGTTCAATGAAGATCAGGCATCCCGCCTGAACGCAGGCGCGGACCAGCCTGGTATTGACCCGCTCGAAACTCACTAGCTCTTAGGTTTGCGGAAGTCTTAAATCTCCGCAAGGGCGAACGTACCTCCTGGTACGGACCTCGCCCAACCTTCCAAGTTTACGACTTTGTCGCGAGTTTGGAAGGAATAAAAATCCCGCTCTTTCGAAAGGGCGGGATTTTTATTCCTATATTCTAAATCCAAGATTCTGTATTCTGTCTACTGCATACTGTTTCCTGTCTTCTCCTGCCTATACACCCAATAAGAATACCCCATCGTCCCAAACACCAACAGCACAATCATCGCAATAAACAAACTTAAGCCGAACACCTTGGGCAAAAATGGCACAGCAATCAATACCAAACCAAATAGTGTAAACAGGAATCCGCCGAGACGATGAGTTTTTTGCCATACGGTTTCTGAAGATAGCGTCCACGGCGTGCGGATGCCCATAAACCAGTTGGGTTTGATTTTGCCCATATAGTTGCCGATTATCATCATCAGCAAACCGATTATGATAGGCGCCACGTATTGAATTTGAACGTTATAGCCCAAGTTGAAAAGGCCGGAGGCTAAAAATATCAAAAACATTACCAACAGTAACAGATTTTTAAAGATTGTGTAAACTTTTTGGAATTCCTCGTAGCGTTCTTTTTTCGGGTCTAGATACGGCAGGGCTAAAAACAGTAAATACATTCCGGTAATTACGCCGGGTAAAACCAAAGCGTGGGTGGTACCTTTGCCCCAGGAATCGGGTACCCCATAAAAATTCCAGTGCGTGACCACTTGGGCAGGGAAGTTTTGGTAAAAATACCAGCCTAAAATCCAAGAGGCAATGACTATAAGCAGGGCAGGAAACTCTTTTTTGAAATTGTATGACCCACCAGAGACGGACCCCGCTTCGCGGGGCATATTTTCGTTCATATGTTTTGTGTGTTTAATTGTTAATATGATTTTTACCCAGTTAAATCCTCTCCTTTGGAGAGGACCGCTGACAGCGGTATTTAACGGGGTCAATCTTCAAAATTATCTAATTTCGGTTTTTTTGATTTAAGCGAAAGAAATTTAATAATTTTCTCGCTCACTTCCTCAAACACGCTTAGGTTCAAAGAGTAGAGAATTCTCTGGCCATCACGGCGGGATGATATCAAATTAGCCCGCTTTAAGATGTCCAAATGATGCGAGAGGGTAGGGAGGGTAATATTTAAGTAAGCGGCAATTTCCGAAACAGCCATTTCTTTTTTCTTTAGCAAGTCTAAAACCTTTTGGCGGTTTGGGTCAGAAAGCGCGTGGAATGTGGTTGATAAAGACATAAAACAATATTTGTATATTTAGATGACTATCTAAATATTATATTAAAATTACAGGCCTGTCAACCCCGTTAGAGGACCGGTACTAAAACGTACCGGCAGACGCCTTTGGGCGTCTTACCTCTAACGGGGTCAACTTAGGCCTGTTGATAAGTTATTCTATTAGAAAAGGTGAAAATTTAGTATTTTTATCATAATAATCCACACCCTCGGAGCGCTTAAGAAAATTGACAATTTTGTAAGTGAGAGGCGTTGCCGCGACTTCGTACAGCACTTTAAAAACGTAAATCGTGCCCATTAAATTCAGCATCGCAGGCAAAGGCAGTACGCCGTAAAAAGCAATTAAGGCAAAAGTTATCGAATCCACAGCCTCGCCAACCACGGTGGAGCCAATAGTGCGGGTCCATAAATATTTGCCTTGGGTATAAATTTTCATTTTAGCCAAAATAAAGGAGTTGGAAAATTCGCCCAAAAAGTAAGCGGTAATGGAAGCTAAAATAATCCTCGGCACAAAACCCAAAACGCTTTCGTAAGCGGCTTGGTTTGTCCAAGTTTCGGCGGCCGGCAAATACTGCACCAAAGCCAGCGTTAGAGCGGTTATGATTAAACATAAAAAGCCAATCCAAATAATTTTGCGGGATTTGGCGTAGCCGTAAACTTCGGTTAAAATGTCGCCGAAAATGTAAGAGATTGGGAAAAGAATGGTGCCGCCGTCAAAATTAAAGCCCCACAGGCTGGCAACTTTGGCCGAAGCAATGTTGGAAATAATCAGCACGGCCACAAACAGGCAGGCAATAACATCGTAGTATTTGTAATTTACCCCGTTAAATATTTTTTGAGAGTTAGAGGCAAAATTTTCCGTTGATTGATTTTTTGATTGTGAGTAATTATCCATAAAGTTTATTTAACTGGGTAAATGCGTTCCATATTATGTGCATTCCCGACCTAATGGGGATTACAGAGTTAATGGCATAATCATAACAAATTTTTGCATTATGGCAAAATCTGATATAATAGTTATATATGTTTTCACTTTTTCCCAAACAGCCGGATTTTTTTAATTTATTTGACGAAATCGTCTCTATCCAGAGCGAAATGGTAGAGCTGTTTTTGCGGTTTTCGGGCCGTTTTGAAGATTTTCAGAGCTTTGCCGAAAAGGCCAAGGAAATAGAAAAAAGGGGAGATAAAAAGACTCATGAGGTGATAAATTTGCTTAACGGCAGTTTTATAACTCCCTTTGACCGCGAAGATATTTACAACTTAGCCCATGAGCTGGATGATATTATAGATTTGATAGAAAATGTTATGCACAACTGCCAGCTGTACGGTGTTAAGCAAAAAATTTCATCTATGCCGGAATTTGCCGGGCTGATGCAAAAGGCCACTAAGGCTTTAAGCGAAATGATGGTTTGCTTGCGCAAACAAAAAAATTCAACGGCTTTATCGGAGCAGAAAATTTTAATCCACGATTTGGAAGACCAAGGAGACGAGTTATTCGCCAAATCCATAAGCGAGCTGTTTGCCAAGGAGCAAAATGTGGTTGAACTGATTAAGGTAAAAGATATTTTGGTGAATATGGAAAACGTAATGGATCATTTCCAAAAGGTGAGCGATATTATTGAGGGTATTGTAGTGAAGTCTTCATAAAGACTTACGCGCCGCCGCTTTTTAGGCTGGCGGAGCCAGTCCCTCCAAGCGGCTTTGGCCAATTTCTTTGTTATTTTCCTGCGGGTTTTTGTCGCCGTAGTTCTACTACGGCTCCAAAACTCCTCGGAAAAATGCCTCGAAATTGGCTCAACGCGTAAGTCTTTTTTAGACTCATTATGGTAACCACTAGTTTGATTTTTGTAATTTTTATCATCGCGGTCGCGTTGATTTTTGATTTTACCAACGGCGTGCACGACGCGGCCAATTCCATTGCCACCATTGTTTCCACCCGCGTGCTCACTCCGCGCCAGGCAGTAGCCTGGGCGGCGTTTTTTAATTTTGTCGCGTTTTTAATTTTTGGCACGGCTGTGGCCAAAACCATTGGCAAGGGCCTTATAGACATATCCATTGTTACGCCTTGGGTGGTGTTAGGCGGCCTATTGGGCGCCATTGCCTGGAATTTGCTTACCTGGTATTTGGGCTTGCCTACCAGCTCCTCGCACGCGCTAATTGGCGGTTATGCCGGCGCGGCGCTGGCCAAAGCCGGTTTTGGCTCTATTTTGTGGGCGGGCTGGACAAAGACGTTAATCTTCATTGTGGCCGCGCCTTTAATTGGCGCGGTTTTAGGGATGCTGTTTATTTCCGTTTCCACTTGGATTTTGTACAAAAGGGGAGCAAAGCCCGAGGCCGTAAATAAGTGGTCTAGGATTTTGCAGTTTTTTTCCGCCGCGCTTTATTCTTTGGGCCATGGCGGCAATGACGCGCAAAAAACCATGGGTATAATTACCAGCCTGCTGGTTTCCGCCGGCCTTTTGGCGACTTTTAAAATTCCTCTTTGGGTGGTGCTCTCCGCCCATACGGCCATTGGTTTGGGTACGTTAATCGGCGGCTGGCGGATTGTAAAAACCATGGGCCAGAAAATTGTTAAATTAAAGCCCATAGACGGAGTGTGCGCGGAAAGCGCCAGCGCGATTAGTATTTTTTTGGCCACTTATTTGGGGGTGCCGGTTTCCACCACGCATGTAATAACCGGCGCGATTTCCGGCGTGGGGGCGTCCCGCAGGCTTTCGGCCGTGCGCTGGCAGGTGGCCTTAAATATTGTCTGGGCGTGGGTTTTAACCATTCCGGCGGCCGGCCTCTGCGCCGCGTTGCTTTATAAACTATTGGCGTTTGGGTTTTTGAGGTAGAACAAAATTTATGCTAATAAAGTTTCAAAAAATACGCGTTTTCAGTTGCAAAAAGTTAAAACTCGCAAGAGAGTTTAATTCTTGAAAAGCATATCAAATAGAAAAATAGTGCTATAATTAAAATAGGTTTTCATTAACGATAAATTTATGACAAAAAAACAAATCATAATTTGGTCGGCGGCGGTTGTGGTTGTTATTGCCTTGGCAATAATTTTTCCTATTCGCCGTCCGTCTCCAACTGTTTACAACACTAATACGCCGACTTCTACTCCCGCGGCGCAAGAGCCCGCGGCTGCCACGACCACCCCGCCGGTGGCCAAACCCGCCGCCAAGGCGGCATCTTACGGGGATTTGGTGAACCAATACCAAAACCGGCGCATCCAATTTAATTCCGATTGCCAGGCCACGCCCAATAACGTAACTTTTAAAAATCCGGTCACTTTAATGCTGGATAACCGCTCGCCTAAGGCGGCCAAAATTACCATCGGAAAAATTTCTTACAGTTTGTCTGCCTGGGGCTATAAAATTATTACGATAAACGAAAGAACTTTGCCAAAGACCGATATGGTGAGCTGTAATGCCACCTACAACGTCGCCCAAATATTGATGCAAAAATAAGCCTAGAGGATTTTAAAACCACCCCGCCGTTGGCGGAGTGGTTTTTAGCTAAGAGGAAACCCCGGACGCAGGGCAGAGTAGGCTGATGTCCATCAGCGATGACACTCTGACCGGAGTCCGGGGATGAATCGTGCCCGGACACAAAAGCTCCCTTTACAGGGAGCTTTTGTGGTAGGCTTAAGCCATGAGAACCATGCACTTAAACCACAGCACGTACAAACTCCAGTACCACATTGTCTGGGGAACCAAATATCGCTACAAATGGCTGAAAAACTATGTTTTGAAAGAATTGAGGAGTAGTTTTCGGGAAACCCTCAAGAAATACCCCACGCTTCATTTGCTGGAAACCAACACCGATGCTGACCATGTCCACATTCAGATTGAAATCCCTCCCAACATCGCCATCTCAGATGCCGTCTCTGCCTTGAAAAGCCGCAGTAGCCTTGACCTGAAGAGAAAATTTAAATTCATCAGAGAGATGTATTTGGAGAAAGACGGCATCTGGAGCGTGGGGTATTTCGTTTCTTCTGTCGGTCTCAACAAACAACAAGTCAAAAAGTACATTGAGCGGCAAGGTAAAAAAGAAAAGCCTCAAAAACAGAGGCTCTTCTGAAAATGGTTCTCATGACATCACGGAAACCCCGGGTGGAGAGCCGTTAGGCTCGGAGCCCGGGGAGGAGGTCATTAGTTACTTATGGTGGAATATACTGAACAC
>JAJYWK010000028.1 GCA_021791515.1 bacterium
ATTTTATAGTTTTAGCGATTATCTTCACCACTCTTTTATCAAACAAATTCGGAAGGATTTTGTCAGTCGATGGCTGTTTTACCATCCCAGCCAGGGCGATTGCGGCATTAAGCAGCATTTTGGGAGTGAATTTTTTTATGCGGTTGTCAATCGCGCCGCGGAAAATGCCGGGGAAGGCCAAGACATTGTTTATCTGGTTGGGAAAATCGCCGCGGCCGGTGGCAACAATCAGCGCGCCTGCCTTTTTAGCTACATCCGGCATTATTTCCGGCTTTGGGTTAGCCAGGGCAAAAATTATAGGATTTTTATTCATCAGTTTTATCATTGAAGGCTTTAAGAGGCCTGCTTTGCTTACTCCAATAAATATGTCAGCATTTTTTAAGCAGGTATTTAAATCATCTTTTGTTAAATCACGATTTGTTTTATCCGCCAGCCAGCGTTTTTCGGGTGAGAGATTTTTTCTGCCTTTGTATATTGCGCCTTGGCTGTCCAGCGCAATTAAATTTTTAAAGCCGTAAGCCAGGAGCAGCTCACAAATGCCAAAGCCAGCCGCGCCCGCGCCGTTAATAACTACTCTGGTTTTGTTTACAGCAAGCTTTTTTATCTTGAGCGCGTTAATCAGCGCCGCCAACACTACGACGGCCGTGCAGTATCTGTCGTCATGTAAAACCGGGATGTCCAATTCTTCTTCTAAAAGTCTTTGAATAGCAAAACAGCGGGGAGCGGAAATGTCTTCCAGCTGGATTGCGCTAAATATGGGAGAAACAGCTTTTATGGTTTGAATAATTTCTTTAACATTTTGTGTATCCAGACACAAAGGAAAAACATCCGTTCCCGCAAAGGTTTTGTGCAAAATCGCCTTGCCTTCCATTACCGGCAAAGCCGCAATCGGGCCAATGTTGCCTAAACCCAATACAGCGCTGCCATCGCTCACCACAGCAATAAGGTTGCCTTTTATGGTCAAATTATTACCCGACCTTGGGTTGCCAGCCACAGCCTTGCAAACCGCGGCTACGCCGGGGGTGTAAGCTAGACATAGGTCTAAAGTGCTTCTTAAGGGTACCTTACTGTTAATTTTCAGCTTGCCGCCGTATTTTTTATGTAAAGCCAAAGATTGTTTTGCTGTATTTACCATGCTTTTAGTTTATCAGATTTCAGTAATTTTTACATCAGCAAAATTAAAGCCGCGTTCCGCCGAAGGCGGAGCGCGGCTTTAGCGAATCTATAATTTAGTCTTCGTTGCCGCCGTCTTCCAGATGTTTCAGTTCGTCATCATTGACTTTAACGGTGTTGGCGACTGACCAGCCGTGATTGCGCAGGGTTTCCATATTGGGTATGCCTTTTTTTTGCCCGTTGGAAATTACATAAACAGTCGGACCGTTGCCCTGAAGCAGGGCGCCCTCGGGGAAATTGGCCAATTGGCCAACGCCCATAGTTTGCAATTGGTTTTGGTTGATGGTTTTTACGTCTTCAAAGCGTTTTTTCCAGGCCTTAAAAATAGACAGAGAAGGAATCGCGTGAAGCTGGCCGCCCTGGACAATGTAGACCGTGGGGTCGCCGGGCACTTTTACTACCGTGCCTTCGGGCAGACTGCTTAAGCTTGGAGGAGTGGAGGTGGTTGTTGGCTGTGGGTTTTGGCAGGGCGTCGGAGGCCTGATTATTGAATCATCATCATCGTCGCCATCGCCAATATGCCTGCCAATGCCCATATGTTCAAATTGGTCTTCGGAAATATTTTTAACATTGCGGAATTTTTTGCCTTTGGCGTGGAAAATGGCAGCGCTGTTAAACGGCCTCAAAGTACCGTTAACCACCATATAAATAGTCTGGCCGCCTTCAACTTTTACCAGACTGCCATTTTTTAGCGGGCTGAAAGCGCCGGAGGTGGAGGTACCGCAGGGCAAAGTGGTGCTGGCGGAAAAAACTACGCTGTTGCTTAAGGCGCTGGTTAAATTGGCGGAATCGGCTCTTAATTGGATGGTGCCGATTTGATTATAACTTATGCCGGTGAAGGAGGAAACGCCGGCCGTGTTATTAATTGTTGTGCTGCCGGACAGCGCGCCCAATGTGCTCGAGCCTGATACGATTGGGGTTAAGCTGATGGCACGGCCGTTATCCGCGGTTAAAATGTTGCCAAATTGATCTTTTACCGAAACGGAAAAACTGTTCAAGGCGGTGTTGATTTGCGCGGCCGCAGGCGGTTGGACTGTAAATACTAATTTATTGGCCGCGCCAGGCACTTGGGTTAAGGTGCCGAAGCTTGTGGAGGCAGTTAAACCCGCGATGGCGCCGGCGCTTAAGGTAATATTGCCTGCGGCGGCCAATGGCGCGCCAGCGGCAGCTTTAATTTTTAGCGGCACGGTTGAACCAATGGTTAGGCTTCCCGCTGCCGTGGAGGTGGAGGTAATGTTTAAACTAAAGTGCGCGCTGTCAGGAAAGGACACCGCAGTGCTGCCGGTTAAGCCGGTACCTGTGTAAACCACGTTCGCTATAGAAGCAGTGTCCAGCGCGTAGCCAGCCGGCAAAGCCCAGGTTAAGGTGCCTGCCGGAATATCCCCGGCCGCCTGTTCGGTAAGCGCTAAAGCCGGCAGGCTTACACTTAAGCCGCCAAAGCTGTCCGAAGAAATACTGGCGATCATGGGGGTACTGACGGTTGCCGCAAAGGTGTGGCTTTGGGGGATAATGTATCCAAATACCATAGCCACCAGGGCCACAACGGCTATTTTTTCATTAGTCATTTTTGTCTCCTTATCTTTAGTTAATTTTATTAACAGATATTTAATATAACGCAAGAAGAAGGGTTTTGTTTCGCCTTGGTTATACTGCCGGAATCAAGGCTACTTTGGCGCACTTTGCGCATTTGGAACAGGCGAAAAAAGTGCTATAATATTTATAGATAATGTTTAAGAAGTATGAAGTTATTATTTAGAATTTTATTTAACGTTTTAGGCGTTTTAGCCGCTTCGGTTATTGTACCTGGCATTGTGGTGGCTGGATTTTGGACCGCGGTGCTGGTGGCAGCGGTATTCGGCATTTTAAATGCCACTCTTGGTTTTGTTTTAAAGGTTTTAACTTTCCCTTTAACCTTAGCTACTTTTGGTTTGTTCTTTTTAGTCATCAACGCGTTAATGTTTTGGGCAGCCAGTTTTGTTAAAGGTTTTATTGTTGCCGGTTTTTGGCCGGCGTTTTGGGGAGCCTTGATAGTTACCGTTTTCTCCATGGCCGGTAAAAAATTATATCGCGATTAATCTTTTGCTTTTACAGTAGTCTTTGTGGTAAAATATAGGCAACAAAAAGGCTAAAATCAGATGACGAAATCTTTGATTCTTGCCTTTTTAAATTGCTTATTTATATTGTCACTTTATGCCATATATCAGTGAACTGCTCAACAATAAAATAACCGACAGCTCCGATGCCGTAGTGGGCAAGTTGGAAGATATTTTAATTGTGCCAAAAGAAGACCGGTTTGACCCATTGGAATTTTTAGTCATTAAAGTTGGCCCGGGCGTCCGCAAATTTGTTCCCTATGAATTTGTCGCCAATTTTAACAGCAGTGAAATTTCCCTAAAAAATTTGTTTAGTAAAATCGCGCAAGACAGTTTGCCGGAAAAAGATATTTTTATTGCTTTGAAAAAAGATGTTCTTGATAAGCAGATAGTTGATGTTGCCGGCACGCGGGTGGTTCGCGTAAATGATTTAAGAATCGGGAATTTTGAAAACAAAACCTGCGTATTGGGCATAGATGCCAGCTTTCGGGGGATTTTAAGGCGGCTGGGTTTGGGCAGTTCATTATTAGCCAAGCCTTTTACTCCCAGTTTAATTGATTGGCGGCAGGCCAAGCTGGTGGAAAGCAAACACGGGCTGGAACTTAATACCGCGCAAGAGGAAATCAGCCGTTTGCATCCGGCGGACTTGGCAAATATTGTGGAAGATTTGGACGTTAAACTGGGCAGCAAACTGCTTGCTTCTTTAGACTCAAAAGCCGCCGCCAAGGTTTTAGAAGAGGTTGACCCGCGTTTGCAGACGATTTTGGTAAAATACCTGGGTCCGGAGCGGGCCGGAAAAATTATGTCGCAAATGTCCAGTGACGAATTTGTAGATTTGGTAAAAACTTTTTCTACGACCGAATCTAAAAAGTTTTTGGCGCAGGTTGGCAACGGCCGGGCGCAGAACGTGCAGAAATTGCTGGCTTACCCGGACAACACCGCGGGCGGACTTATGACTTTGGATTACGTAAGCGCCCGGCCGGAGTGGTCGGTAGGGGAGGCTATTGAAGCTATAAGAAAAGTTTCCGACCGCATGCGTTCTATTGCCCATATATACGTAACCTTGCAGGACGGTAAGTTTGACGGAGTGGTTTCTTTAAGAAGATTAATGCTCGCGAAAAAGGAAGAGAAAATTAAAGATTTAGCTAAAACTTTTCCTGTTTACGCTTTTTTAAAGCCTGGTGATAAAATTGAAAAAATTATTAAACTAATGACCAAGTATAATTTGTATACTGCCGCGGTTTTGGATAAAGATAAAAAACTGGTCGGAGTGGTAACGATTGACGATATTATGAGACAGTTGTTTCCATCTGCGTAAACGTATCCCTAATCCTTTATCCTTAATCCTTAACCGATCAAAGATAAAGGATAAATGATGAAGGATATTTATGAACGATTTTTGGCAAAAAAATAAAGCCCGCCTGCTTTTATTTTTGGCTGTAATGGGTCCGGGACTGATTACCGCCATGGCAGACAACGATGCCGCCGGCGTGGCCACTTACTCTGTTGCCGCCTCGCTGTACGGCATGAGTTCGCAGTATTTTGTAATTCTTACAACAATTTTGCTGGCCGTCACTCAGGAAATCGGCGCGCGAATTGCCATTGTCACCGGCAAAGGGTTGGGTGATTTAATCCGCGAGAATTACGGCGTAAAAATGGCCGTGTTTTTATTTATTGGTTATTTTATTGTCAACCAAAGCGTAATTTTGCAGGACGTAACGGGCCTTAAATCCGCCATCCAGCTGTTCAGTTTGCCGGGGTGGATTGCCTGGATGCATTGGCAGGGCATATTAATACTGGTTTGTTTAATTTTAGTTTTGCTGGTGATTTTTTTAAACTATCAGAGCTTGCAAAGAGTATTTTTTATCACAATTTTGTTTTATGCCAGTTATATTTTTTCCGCTATATTAGCCAAGCCCGACTGGGGGGAGGCCATAAAACGCAGTTTTTTTGTTCCTCAGGCGCATTTAATAGGCAATATGCACTACTGGTTTACGTTAATAGCCGTATTGGGCACTACGGTAACGGCATGGGGGCAATTTTTTATTAACAGTTTTGTGGCGGATAAGGGCATTAAGGTTGAACAGTTAAAAGAGGAACGAGCGGAAATTTATTTTGGCGCGTTTTTGACCAACTTTTTTTCTTGGATGATTGCCATCGCGGTAACCTACACTTTATTTATTCACGGCAACATAATTACCGACGCGCAAACCGCGGCTTTGGCCATTAAGCCCTTGGCCGGCAGTTTATCTTATGGCCTGTTTGCGGTGGGGCTCTTAGCGGCATCGTTGCTCGGTCTTACCATTGTGCCATTGGCCACCGCTTATGTGTTTACGGAATTTTTTGGATACGAGCGGACGTTAAATGCCAGTTTTGGTAAAGGCAAAGTATTTTACACTTTTTTCATTTTACAAATTGTATTAGGGCTGGCGGTCTCCCTGTTTCCAAAAATTAATTTATTCGGCTTCACCTTGTACGGCAACTATTTAAATGGCGCGATACTACCGGTGGTATTTTATTTCCTTATCCGTTTTTCCGAAGACAAACAAATTATGGGCGAGCATATCTCCAAAGGTTTTGGCAGTTGGTTTTTAAAAGGCTCGGCCGTGTTTATTACGCTGGCGGTAATTATGAGTTTCGTGGGCGGGTTTATATTGAATATTAAATAAGATACATTGGACATCCTTTTGAGGTACTTAAAAAAATACTGGAAGGTTTTGGGCTTGGCCATGTTTTTGGCTATGGTTAACCAAATATTTTCCCTGCTGGACCCGTATATCTTCCGGCTGATTTTGGATAATTACGTTACCAAGTTTGAAACATTAAGCCGCAGCGGTTTTTTTCAGGGGGTGGGCTTTTTACTTCTGTTGTCCATGGGTACGGCTTTAGTCTCCCGTATTGCCAAAAATTTTCAGGATTTTTATGTTAATACCGTAACTCAGCGCTTGGGGGCTAAAATGTATACAGACGGTTTAGCGCACAGCTTAAAACTTCCGTACCAAATTTTTGAAGACCAAAGAAGCGGAGAAACTTTGGAAAAACTTCAGCGCGTTCGGCAGGACACGCAGAGTTTAATTACAAATTTTGTTAACATTTTATTTTTTAGCGCCGTTGGTTTTATTTTTGTAATTATTTACGCTTTTTTTGTAAGCTGGGCGGTGGCGGCCGTATATTTGGCAATTGTTCCAATTTTGTCCGTGGCCACTATGCTGCTTAGCAAAAAAATTAAAACTGTTCAAATAAAAATTGTTCAGCAAACCACGGCCTTGGCCGGTTCTACCACGGAAAGTCTAAGAAATATCGAATTGGTAAAATCTATGGGGCTTTCCGGGGCGGAAATCGGCCGGCTGAATAATACGACAGACGCCATTTTAAAATTGGAATTGGAAAAGGTAAAATACGTCCGCACTTTGAGTTTTGTGCAGGGTACGCTGGTTAATTTGCTGCGAACCATAATTTTGTTTGTAATGATGTATTTGGTCTTTGCCCGCAGCATCACTTTGGGCGAATTTTTCTCATTGTGGATTTATTCCTTCTTTTTGTTTAACCCGCTTCAGCAATTGGGCGACGTTGTTAATTCTTACCGTGAATCCCAGGCCAGTTTGGACAACTTTAGAAAATTACTGGCTACGCCCAAAGAACCGCAGCCTTTGCATCCGAAAGCGGTCGGGCAATTAAAGCGGATTGATTTTAACAACGTGGTCTTTAAGCATATTTCGGCCAACCGGCCGGCTTTATCCGGCATAGACTTTCATGCGGTGGCCGGCGATACCATTGCCTTTGTTGGCCCGTCAGGCTCGGGCAAAACCACGCTGGTAAAATTATTGGTTGGTCTTTATAGGCCGCAGAGCGGTAATGTAAGTTATAACAATATAAATTTAAACGATGTGGATTTGGAAAGTCTGCGCGAGCAGATTGGTTTTGTAACCCAGGACACCCAGGTGTTTGCCGGCAGTATTAGGGAAAATTTAAAATTTGTAAATCAAAACGCGACCGATGAGCAATTAAATAATGTTTTGAATCGCGCTGCCGCCCAAAGCTTAATGCAAAGGGCTTTGCAAGGGCTGGATACGATAATTGGCGAGGGGGGAGTAAAGGTTTCGGGTGGGGAAAAGCAAAGGCTATCCATTGCCCGGGCGCTACTTCGCGACCCTAAGCTTTTAGTTTTTGATGAAGCGACATCCAGTTTGGATTCTTTAACCGAACAGCAAATTACCGAAACTATTCGCAGTGTGGCCAACAAAGAGCAAATTACGGTGCTCATTGCGCATCGACTTTCTACCATAATGCACGCCGACCGGATTTACGTACTTGAAAAAGGCAAAGTGGCCGAAGCCGGAAAACACCAGGACTTGCTGGAGATGAAGGGTTTGTATTATGCTATGTGGAGACAGCAGATTGGGGAAAGCGAAAATGGGGATTAATTTACCATAAATAAGCCGGCTACTTGCTGTAAGGGACATATTGAACACTAAGACTTAGCCAAGGCAACCTCAATCGGCTTACTCATCTGGCCTTTAAGTTTCAAAGATAAATGGTAGCGGTCATAGTTGTAGAAATGGAGAAACTGTTGGTATTGATCGTTAAGTTCTTCCATCGTATGCGCCCGTTTGGTTCTTCTAGGCAGGAAGCAAAAGAATTCATCCTCATCGGTGCGGAAACTTCTCTCTATGACTCCGTTCTCATTAGGGTTTGATTTATGGATATGGTGGTGCTGTAAATGTAATTCCTGGAGCATACAGGTATGAAAACGCTCCTGAAATTCCAAACCATTGTCCGTTTGAATAAATACCGGCTTAAAAGGGAATTGAGGAATTAATTTTCTGGCCGCTTCAATGGAATAACTTTGGTCTAAGAGAGGCAGAATAATTCCTTGTTTAAACCTTGAAAATATATCAATAATGGCGTAAAGGAAGCAGGTGTGGGTAAGTCCGGAAAGCTCAGGAGTAACGTATTTAACGTCCATTTGTAAATATCCCGGCTTGGTAGTATTTTTAACATTCATATGGGTGGTCTCCTGGTAGAAAGGCCTGCGGCGGCGGCCCCACTCGGCAACCAAACCTTTACCTTTAAGAAAATTGTGCACCGCCCAGTGGCTACAGTCAAGTTTTAAATCAGTAACGATTTTCTCCGCGCAATGGCCCGTTTGTTTCCGAAGTATGGTGATTGCGTCCTGCTGGGCGGCGGAGAAGCGCGTGAGGCTGGATTTTGGAGCCGTTGATTTTCTTTCTAAGCCATTTTCTCTAATTGTTAATCGACTCAACGTACTGGTTGCCCTGGTCCGCCAATTAATGACTGTCCCTGGGCTAATTCCCAGCTCTCTGGCTGTTTGCCTAACTTTGCCGCCGTTTAACTTTAACTTCCTGATGATTTCTTTTGG
>JAJYWK010000017.1:0-32855 GCA_021791515.1 bacterium
ACTGTCTCACGACGTTTTGAACCCAGCTCGCGTACCACTTTAATAGGCGAACAGCCTAACCCTTGGGAGCTTCTTCACCCCCAGGATGTGATGAGCCGACATCGAGGTGCCAAACCCTCTCGTCGATGTGGACTCTTGGAGAGGATCAGCCTGTTATCCCTAGAGTAACTTTTATCCGTTGGGCTTTGCGTCTTCCACTCGAACGCATCGGATCACTAACTTCCACTTTCGTGCCTGCGCGGGTCGCCGCCCTTGCAGTCAAGCATGCTTATGCGTTTGCACTATCAGCATGATTTCCATCCATGCCTAGCATACCTTAATAAACGCCTCCGTTACCATTTAGGAGGCAACCGCCCCAGTTAAACTACCCACGAGCCACTGTCCCAATGTAGGTTAAGCATTGGTTAGAATTAATATTTTTACAGAGTGGTATTTCACCTGTCGCCTCCGCTTCAGCTGGCGCCGAAGTTTCAAAGGCTCCCACCTAGGCTAAACAATAAAAGCATTAATTCAATGACACGCTATAGTAAAGCTTCATAGGGTCTTTCCGTCTTGCTGCGGGTAGACGGCATCTTTACCGCCATTGTAAGTTCATCGGATTGTTCGTTAAGACAGTCCTCTACTCGTTATGCCATTCGTGCGGGTCGCAACTTACGCGACAAGGAATTTCGCTACCATAGGACAGTTATAGTTACTGCCGGCGTTCATCAGGGCTTGGCCGCCAATCTTGCGACTAGCAGTTTAACCTTCTGACACTGGCCAGGCATCAGCCCGTATACATCAGCTTGCGCTTTAGCACGGACCTAAGTTTTTGGTAAACAGTCGGGAGAGGTCTTTCGCTGTGGCCCTTTATATTGCTATAAAGGGCAGGCCATATTGCTAACTTACGGCCGCTTTTTTGCCGAGTTCCTTAACGAACATTGGTCCGGACGCCTTGGGATTCTCTCCCCATCCACCTGTGTCGGTTTACGGTACGAGCACCATAACACCTAACTACGACGCTTTTCTTGGCACCTTGGTTTGCGCTAATTCCCGTTGCCAGGTTTCTTCCTACTCTCGAACTTCAAGCTGGCCGCTGCTATCTCTTGCGAGGTAAGCAGCAGTTGCTTAGAACTTCCGGATTTGCCTAAAAGTTCATTCTAACAATAGAAAGACGCTAATAGTCAGATAACGCTAACGCTACCAGAATGCGTTCCGCCTTAGATAATGTCATGGTGGTCACGGAATATCAACCGTGTTTTCCATCGGGCGAACCTCTTGAGGCCCACTCTTAGGATCGACTAACCCAGGGACGACGATCGTTGCCCTGGAACCCTTGGATATTCGGCGAAGAGGATTCTCACCTCTATATATATTACTTATTCCAACATTCTTACTTGTGTACTGTCCACGGCCGCTTACGCATACCGCTTCAACCTGTACACAACACTCCTCTACCACCGGCAAAAAATAAATTTTCTGCCGATCCACGTCTTCGGTACCTAGCTTAGCCCCTATATATTGTCGGCGCAGGATCGCTTGACCAGTGAGCTGTTACGCTTTCTTTAAAGGATGGCTGCTTCTAAGCCAACCTCCTGGTTGTATGAGCAACCCCACATCCTTTGCACTATAGCTAGGATTTGGGGACCTTAGACGGTGGTGTGGATTCTTCTCCATTTGTCCAGTGGAGCTTAGCCCCCACGGACTGACTGCCGAGATCTTGACTTTGAGAATTCGGAGTTTGGTTGGAGCCTACCAGTTGCCCAGCAGGTTTCCATTCAGTGCTCTACCTCTCAAAGGAACTCTCGACGCTAGCCCTAAAGCTATTTCGAGGAGAACCAGCTATCACCCGGTTCGATTGGAATTTCTCCCCTACGCACAGCTCATCCCCTATTTTTGCAGCAATAGTGGGTTCGGACCTCCCGTTGTTTTTACACAACGTTCATCCTGGCCATGCGTAGCTCACGCGGGTTTCGGGTCTAACTCCAGCAACATTTAGGAAGTTGTAGCGGTTGATTAGCCTTAACAGGTAATCAACCAATCAAAATCCTAATACGGACTATTCATCCTCGCTTTCACTACGATTTCGTCTTTGATAAGACTTAATCAGCTGCTGAAGATTAACTCGTTGGATCATTCTTCAATAGGCACGCGGTTACCCAGCACATAATAAATTATGTGCTTGGGCTTCCACTCCTTGTAAGTATACGGTTTCAGAAACTATTTCATTCCCTTTAAAAGGGTGCTTTTCACCTTTCCCTCACGGTACTTGTTCACTATCGGTCAATATGAGTATTTAGCCTTAGATCTTAGTCGACCTGATTTCCAACCAGATTTCTCGTGTCTGGTTGTACTCAAGAAAAAGTTAGGAAATTGCATGGTTTTTCGCGATACGGGACTATCACCCTCTTTGGTCCGCCTTTCCAGGCGTGTTCTGCTAAACAACAAACATAATTCCCTGCGGGTTTACAGACCCGCAATAACTTCCACTTATAACACCTAACTAGCAACGACTGTAATCTTTAATTCTCTACCTTGCGGCTTTGAAAACACTAATTAGGTTTGGGCTAATAAAAGATTATTCACTAGTGATAACTATATACTCACCAATGAATAATAATTTATATGCTTCCGCGTTCGCTCGCCACTACTGACGGAATCTCGTACGCCTTACGGCGCATTGATTTATTTTCCACATGCTACTGAGATGTTTCACTTCGCATGGTTCCCGCACTACATATCCCACGATATATAGGCACGTACGCTTCCCGTACGTGGGTTTCCCCATTCGGACATTCCCGGATCAAAGCTTATTGCCAGCTCCCCGAGACTTTTCGCAGGCTATCACGTCCTTCATCGGCTCATATTGCCTAGGCATCCACCGTATACCCTTAACTTATTTTGATTCTTTACCCCGTTAAATAATTCGCCGGAGGCGAATTGCCGCAAAGCGGCATTTAACAGGGTGAATAATTGACTAGCAATTTGTGACTACGATCCCGACTTGTCGGGATCATCAACAAATTGTTTAAGGATACAATGTTCAATACCCACTAAACTTCGGCAAGAAATTTAGATGGGTTAACTTAC
This sequence comes from bacterium, assembly GCA_021791515.1. GTDB lineage: Bacteria > Patescibacteriota > Doudnabacteria > UBA920 > UBA920 > PALSA-1336. Next base: position 3,070 of record JAJYWK010000017.1, read on the forward strand.
TTACAATTTACCCCGTTAAATTCCGCACCGCGGATTATTTAACTAGGGTTTCTACCCATAGGACACCAAAGCCTGATTTGATACTTCGGTGCCTATTTATTCAGTTGTTAAGATGCGATCCATAACAATCAAATAGCTACTGCCCCTAGTGGATCTTGAGGCCTGAATTCCCAAAGTAATATTGGAATGGCTTACGACCTGTGAGCAGTATTTATTTAATAGCTATGTTGTTAAAGTGAAGAAGGCGACAAAAAAACCGCGACTTCGCGGTTATGTTAGGCACAATTTAAATTGGCCGTTTACATAAACCGCGTTTTTGTTAATAATCTTGAGATTTTTAACATAGATTCCGTCTCCTTATTTATCGTATTGATATTTTAAATGATTTAACTTGGACTGTCAAGGGAAAATCTAATAAAAATAACTATAAAATATGACTTATTTATGAGCTTTTTTATACCTGAAAAACACTGTTCCACAGAATACCCCCAGATCCAAATCCAGAATGAAAAATGATGAATGCAAAATAGCTGGAAAAATTCTACATTCTGCATTCAAAATTCTGCATTTTTCTAATTCTTTACTTCCTCTGCCACCTTTGGCAAAACATCTGCCAAGACCAAATTAAACCTTATTCGGCCGATAATCTGGCCGCGGGTATTTAGCACATTTACCCGCCAACGGCCGGGACTAAGATTAAAAATTTTTTGCGAATATGTTCTAAACCCGCCGTCCCGCCCGCCCACAACTTTAAGCCCGATGCTGTCTATTGTGAGCCACTTACCATCGGGGTCTTGTTTTTGCCATTGGTGGCTAATAACTGTATTTAAGCCAGAGGGTGAAAACACGGCGCTATAAACATAAACAGGCTGGCCTTGGAGAAAATGAAAATTTGGGTAAAAAGTAAAATATTTCCACCAGCTTTTTTGCTCGGTTATGGCGGCAAAATTTCCCTGGTAATTTCTCTGCACGGAATAAAACACTCCGGCATCTTTGAGCGATAAAGGAATGGGCGGCAACAGCTTGGTGAAATAAAAAATATTCATCATTATAAAAATTCCACCAATGCTTAAAGTAATGGTTCTCCAGCTGCGCTTAATGGGAGTTTTGGAAAAATAATTAAGGATTAACAAATACAGGCCAATTACCGCTAAAGATATTATGCCGGAAATGATAAAAATTCCATCGCCGATTTTGTGCAAAATTACCGGCACAATAAAAACGGCAAAGGCGAAAACTGAAAGATAAAACTGGGAAATTTGAAAAGCCAAACGCACAAATTGGCGTTTTAGAATTTCGTTGGCCGCAAAAGACATGGCCAAAATCAGCATAAACGGCCAAGCCACGGCAACGTCCGAACTTCTAAAATAAAACACCAAGTAGGTGGAAAGGATGCCTCCAAAAAAGAACTGTAAAATATTCACCAACCAAAAATGCGTCTTGGAAGGGTTAGCCTCGTCCCCCTCCCCTTTTTCCAAGGCATGGACCAAGACGATACAGCTACCGACGATGATTAAGTGCCCCACTACCCAAACATTTTCCCAAAACAAATCCACGCGCTTAAGTGTTAGCGCGTCAAAAACGAACCCGCCGATTAAGGAGAGCGACGAAATCGGCCGCTCATAGCGGCCGTACCAAGTCTTTAATTTTGTAACTTTTTCAGAGAACATAAAATTCAATCGCAACCGCGTGTCATTCCGAGCGAGCCTGCCTGCCGGCAGGCAGGGAATCCCTTAAAGATCAAAATCAATCAAGCGTTAAGGAATCCCTCGCTTCCCCTTTAGGATGCACTCAGGGTCGTTCGGGATAACATTATGGGGCTTTACTTCCTTATTAACCAATTTCCACTAGCTACCCACTTATAACTAGTTAGTGCCTCCAGGCCCATTGGACCGCGGGCGTGGAGTTTTTGGGTACTAATGCCGACTTCCGCGCCCATACCGAATTCTTCGCCATCGGTAAAGCGGGTGGAAGCATTGGCATACACCGCCGCGGCATCTACCTCTTTTAAGAATTGCTCAATATGATAATTATAGTTGGACAAGATGCTTTCCGAGTGGCCGGAAGTGTGAGTTTTTATAAACTCCAAGCCTTCTTCAAAATTTGCCACGGTTTTTACGGCCATTTTCAGCGATAAAAATTCTTTGCCAAAATCAGATTGTTTGGCTTTGTAGAGAAGCTTATTAGGATAGATATTTTTTAACACGGCATGCGATTCGGCATCAGCAAAAATTTCCACATTATGCCTGGCAAGCTGCTTGGCCGCATCTAGCAAGACATCTCTTAGACATTGTTTGTGTATAACCAAAGTGTCCAAAGCATTGCAAACATCTGGCCGCTGCACTTTAGCGTTAATAATTATGTCCGTAGTTTTTTTGATATTAACGTTATTGTCCACTAAAATGTGACAAACTCCGGCGCCGGTTTCAATTATGGGCAGGCGGGAATTTTCTCTAACCCACTTAATTAGCCCTTCACTTCCCCGAGGGATTAATACATCCACCAAACCATGTGCGCTAAGCAAAGTCTTTTGCCAAATTTCTTTCGGGTTAATTAAATAAACCAAATCTGTAGAAAGCCTTGAAGACTTTAAGGCCTGATGGATTAAATTAACTAAAACTTTATTGCTGTTATACGCTTCACTGCCGCCTTTGAGCACCAAAGCATTGCCAGATTTTATGGCGAGCCCGGCTAAATCCACAGTTACATTCGGCCGGGATTCATAAATAACCCCCACCACTCCCAAGGGTACGCTTACTTTGGAAAGACTTAAGCCGTTTTTTAGCTTTTTGCTTTCTAGATTTCTATTTATTGGATCGGACAATTTGGATAATTTAACCAGACCACCGATCATCCCGTTCAGCCTTTTTTTGTTCAGCGCCAGCCGATCGCGCATCTTAAACCGCTTTAGATTTTTTAAATCAGCCGCGTTGGCCTGAAAAATTTCTCTAGAGCGCTTTTTTAACAATCCTGATAAATTTACCAGTATCCGATTCCTATCAGCCAAACTCAAAGCCGCCAAGTCAGATTGGCGCGCTTTGGTTTTTTTTAGCTGATTTAATAGCTTATTGGCCATGGCTTATCTCCTTAGCTCTTTTATAAGCCGCGTTCACGGCGGCTAATATTATTTTATCTAGATGTTTACTATTAAAAACTTTTATTGCCTTCTCCGTGGTGCCTTTTTTGGAAGCCACCCGGGAAATTAAATCGGAATATTCAACTTCCGATTGTAAAGCCGCGGCAGCCAAAAAAGTTTTCTCTACTAATAGGCGAGATGTTCTGTTGTCAAAACCTAGGTTTCTGGCCGCTTTTTGCAAAGCATCGGCTAAATAAAAAAAGTAGGCCGGCCCACTGCCGGAAATGGCAGTAATTTTATCTATTTCACTTTCCTGTTTTACTTCAAAATTTTCTGAAATATGATTTAACAATTTTTTAACAGCCAATTTCTGTTTGGCATTTACGGCAGTTGCCTTCCAGGCCGCTATTCCCTGTCCGACTAAAAGCCCCAAGTTAGGCATTATTCTTACAACAGCCTTATGGCTGAACAATTTTTGGATTTTGGAAATTTGCACACCCGCGGCAACAGAAACAATAACGGTTAATGGTTTTATATCGGCTTTTACGCTTTGGGCAACTTCGGCAATGTGATAAGGCTTAACCGCCAATATTATAAAATCGGCCCTCTTGAGTTGACTTAGATCTTTGACTGATGCTATATTGGCATGTTTGGACAGTTCTTTAGCTTTTTTAAAAGCTTTATCATAAACAAAAACCTTTTCGCCTTTTTGGGCCAAAGTCTTCGCGATTGCTCCACCCATCACCCCTGCGCCGATTATAAAAATATTTTTTTGCTTCATGCTACATGCTCAATGTTACAAGCTATTTAAGCACCACCATATAATTGCAATGGATAATTTCCTTGACTTTAACGTCGGTTTTTCTTCTTTGCGCTAATAATTTTTTTAGCTCTTTTTCGGAAAAATTAATTTTGCCATAAGCTAAAATTTTGCCGTTGGAGCTCACTTCCACCACCGATCCTTCCTCAAATGACCCCTTAACAGCGACCACGCCGGGCAACAGCAAGCTCTTGCCGTTCTTTAAGGCCGCGGCGGCGCCGGCATCTACTACAATTTGACCATAACCTTTAGCGACCATAAGCCAGCGTTTTTGTTCGCTGGTAACTTTTTCGGCGCAGGCAATAAATCGCGTGCCCACGGATTCTCCCTGAAAAATTTTGGTGATAATATCAGTTACGCGGCCGTCCGCAATATGCACGGTTATGCCGGCTAAAACCGCCTGCTCCGCGGATTTTACTTTGCTAATCATCCCGCCGCTTCCGGCCACCGAAGTACCCTTACTGCACAGCCTTTCAATTTCCTTATCTACTCTGCTGACTACGGGAATCAATTTAACATCCTTGTCTTGATTTGGATCGCCGGTCATGAGCCCGGGTTGATTTGTTAAAAACACCACATGCTCGGCCTGCACGGCAATGCCCAGCATGGCCGCCAATGCGTCATTATAAACATTGCGCGGTGCTAAGGCGTCATTTTCATTAATTATTGGCACTACGCCGCTGGTAAAAAAACCGTCAAAAATGTTGATAAGATTGTTAAAAGATTCGCGGTTCATTAAATCGTCGCGCGAAATTAAGCACTGACCAACGTTTAAACTGCAGTCCTGAAAAGCTTTGGTGTACGCCTCCATGAGCCTGGGTTGGCCAATGGCCGCCAAAACTTTCCTATGAGTGTCTTTGGAAAGCCCGGGCGCGGCAAACCGGCCGGCCGCCACCGCGCCGGAAGAGACCAGAATAATTTCGTTGCCCTCATGGTAAAGCCGCGCAATATTTTGCGCCATATTTTTAACCCGCTTTTCATCCAAATTTCCAGCCTGGTCAAATATTACGTTGGTACCGATCTTAATAACGGTTCTCATAATTTATTAATTTAGCAGGACTTCCGCATTGAGCCAAGTTCTAGGCAAAATGCGAGGATGTTTGGAGACGTACTTTAGGTACGGCGACAAACACCGGAGCATTTTAACGACGAAATTGGCCAAAGCCGCATTGAGGGACTGGCTCCGCCAGCCCAAAAAGCGGCGGTGTGGAAGTCCTGACTAACGCTTGATTATATCTAAAAATTGCTTTTCATTCAAGACCCTTACCCCCAATGCTTTAGCCTTGGCTAATTTAGAGCCAGCGCTCTCGCCAGCAACTACATAATCGGTATTTTTGGAAACAGATGACACCCAATCCCCGCCGGCCTCACGCACCGCCGCTTTTGCCTCCTCCCGCGACATACTTTCCAGCATCCCCGTTACTACAACCTTTTTACCTGCCAGTGGCCCGGTTTTAGCTGGTAGCTTGTAGCTGGTAACTTGCAGCTTCACACCGGCTTGAATTAACCGTTCAATAAAATCCAAATGACGCTTGTCCTGAAAGTAATCATACAAACTTTTAGCTACTGCCCCACCGATATTTGGGATTGAGTCTATTTCCTCAAAAGAAGCCGCTTTTAATTTTTCCAAACTGCCAAAATGCGCGGCTAAATCTATGGCCGTTTCTTCACCCACATGCAAAATACCAAGCGCCTGAATAAATTTAGCCAGGTTGATGATTTTATGAGAGTTGATGGAGCTAATAATATTTTCCGCCGATTTTTCCCCAAACCGCTCCAGTCCCACTAAATCTTCTTTTTTTAAAGTAAAAATATCCGCGGCATCGGTAATTAACCCTTCATCCTTAAACCGAGCCAAAATTTTTGGGCCGATGGTATAAATTTCAAATGCATTTACCAAGTGTTCCAGCTGTTTTAAATCTTTGGCCGGGCACCGGCGATTTGAACAAATTAAAGCCGTACCTTTTTCACCGCCTTCTGATATCATCTGGCGTTCGGCTTTAAAACCGCAAACCGGACAAACAGTTGGCATATGAAAAGTCTTTTCTTTGCCCGAACGCATTTTGGGCAATACTTCCACAATCTGTGGAATTACATCGCCGGCCCTTTGCACCACCACGGTATCGCCGATTTTTAGCCCCAAACGCTTAATTTCATCTTCGTTATGCAAGGAAGCGTGGGTGATGGTGACGCCGCCAACTTCCACCGGCCGCATAACCGCCACCGGCGTTAAATTCCCCTGCCGGCCAACCTGAATTTTAATTTCTTCCACCACAGTTGTGGCTTTTTTGGCGGCAAATTTAAAGGCAATGGCGCCACGGGGCGCTTTGCCGACCACACCCAAGCGTTTAAAAATCTCGCGATCATTTACCTGTACCACTACCCCGTCTATTTCATAAGGCAATTGCTGGCGGAGATTTAATATTTTTTCTCTAAAATTATTAACCTCATCCAAAGTGCCGCAAACCTGAGTGTGCTTGTCAGTCGGAAAACCAAGCATTGCGCAAATTAGATGTTCCTCCTCATGCGTAGTTTGGCCAAGGTCTGTAATAAGTTGGTATGCATGCCAGGACAATTTACGGGCCGCGACAACCTGAGGGTCCAATTGCCTTAGCGAGCCGGCGGCGGCGTTGCGCGGATTCGCAAATTCAGTTCCGCCGGTCTTTTTTTGCTCTTTATTCAAAGTCGCAAAAGCATGCTTGCTCATTATTGCCTCGCCCCTCACTTCAATTCTCCCGGTTAGCGATAAGGCCCTTGCCAGCCGCTGTTTTAAATCACGTGGAAATTTTTCAGTATATTTTAATTCCAGATTTAATTTAAGCGGGATGGCGCTAATAGTTTTTAAATTTTGGGTAATATCCTCGCCCATAAACCCGTCGCCCCGCGTGGCACCCCGGGCAAACACACCATCCTCATAAACTAAACTGGTGGCCAGCCCGTCAAATTTTAACTCCGCAAAATATTCTAAATGCTGGACCGGGACCAGTTTTTTTATCCGTTCTTCCCATTCCTTTACTTCTTCCGTCGAAAAAGCGTCATTTAAAGACAGCATCCTTGCTGTATGCCTTACTTTAACAAATTTATCAAGCGGCTTTCCGCCAACCCGGTTAAGCGGCGAATTGGAATTGGCTAAATCCGGAAATTCTCTCTCTAAGATTTTCAATTCCTTAGCCAGGGAGTCATACACTTCATCTGTGGCCGATGGATCGTCCAAAACATGATAGCGATAGCGCAAATCGTCTATTTGTTCATAGAGCTTATTTATGCGTTGTTGTGCTTCAGATTTAGTCATTTGATGGAATTATTACCATAATTATACTATTTTAGTGCCTAATTATCCACCGTGGAGTGTGCCGACCTGCCGACTCACCGATATGCCGATTTCTCCGAATTATCCACAACGTCCTACTTTACAAAACGTGGTAATATATAGATAAGACAGTGGTAAAAAATAAAATTTGCAAATTCGGCCACCGAATTATGGCTTTTCGCACAAAAAAATTTGAGCTTTCGCCCCGATTAAAACTCGGGGTAGGCAGAGGCTATTCCCAAAACCAAATTTTAAAATTTGCCGCCATTTTATGCCTTGTTATAGCTGTAATTTTAAGTTTTAACGCTGTTCGGTTAATATCCAATAATAATTCAGCCAACGCGCCTCAAGTCTTAGGAGCGGAAGATGTTAAACCCTCTTCCGATCAAAAGGCCTTGGAATTTATAACTTATACCATCAACAAAGGAGACACTCTATTCAACATTAGCCAGAAATTCAGTATTAGCTGGACCACCTTGGCCACCTTAAACAACCTTAAAAGCCCGTTTTACTTAAAACCCGGCCAGACCCTGAAAATTCCCAGACAATAAACTTAACAAACTAACCCCGCTCTTTTCCGCCAACTGGCGGAAAAGAGCGGGGTTTTTGATTTGAAAAAAATTTTAAAAATTACCACCAACTTCTTTTAATCAGTTACTGGAATTGGGCACGGTTACCCGCACCTTTCTGCCAACTGCGGCATTGGAGACATTAATATCTACAGCGGTTTGGCCAACATAAGGCAAGCCCTTGGGAGTGACTCCGTCGGCATCAAAAGTTTGAATCTTTACATAAATATTTACGGAGTTGGGATTGTACAATAACAAAGTTTGCTGTTTGGTAGGATCTAAATTAAAATTTACGCTGGCTGTTGGGGTCAAAGAATACGCCGTCTGTATCCAATAAGGCAGGTTACCCGGCGCCTGCAGATGACTGGAATCTGCCGGGTCGCTGCAGGCAACACTGTGGTAGCTGAATACAGTCTGCCCGGTGGGATCTACCGGCAAAGAAGGATTAAACTCGCACAAATAAATTATTAAATTGTTTCCGCCAAGATTGCCGGTATCCAGATAAGAAATGGAAACCTTGCCATAACTACTACCGGTAGTGGAACTAGTGCCGGCAATAGCGTTATAAAATACGTAAGTGTTGGCTGTATTAAAACTTCCACCGGCTGGAATTCGATCCTGGAAAATTGGAGTCGTGGTAGAGGTTTTCACCGGCGCGGAAGCTATAACTTTATTATTAAACTGTGTAGTGTAAGCGCAATTGCCGGCATCGCAGGTGTGCCGCTTGATGTTGAAAATCGCCTCTTCACCTATCGCGTTGGCGCCGTAAATTGCCGGCTCGGTCTTGATTAAATCATTAGAACTCCTGACTTCAATAAATAATATGGTAGTGATGCTAAAAGCAATGGATAAAATCGCAGAAAGAACCAAAAGCGCCAATAGTAAAGTCACCCCTGCCTGGCGGGAATTTTCGTCCGCCAGCTGGCGGATCAAATTTCGAATTTTATGGTGTCGGTATATCATATTTATTAGTTGAAACTGAAGTTTGATAGTAAATTGGCACGGATTCGCCGGTGGGCAACAGGGTCATAAATTTAATTAAAATTGTCACTACGGGCTGCATTGCCGGCCTATGCTGGCTAAAATTTTTACAGCCCACCCCCGCGGGCACATCATCTACAGAAGCCATATAGGGGTTACAAACAGGGCTGATTAAAAACATTAATTTTTGGATACTTAAATTCGGAGGGGTTAAAATTTGCGTCTGGCTGACGCCGGATTTTACCATGGCCAAAGTCAAACTTGTGCCGGCTGAACCAAAAGTGACCGGCGCGCCTCCCGGAGTATCAATATAGCTTCCATCAGCCTTACCCAAATAGAAACACTCCTCTACTCCTTCTGTATTAATTATACCAAGCTTATTGTCTTTGCTGTAATAAGTATCAGTGATGGTAGAAACCACATCTCCACCCGGCGTGCCCGGCGGGCGGCAAGGCACGTTGGCATTGTTGTTAATATACTGCCCGTTTGTGGTGCCATTATTGACCAAGTAATCCACCTGGCCGTTGCGGATTTCTTTAACTAAAAATTCCACAAAACTGCGCATCCCCTGGGAAGCTTGGCGCAAAGCCTCGCTGCGGCGGTTGATTTTTAAAGTGTAATTAAACAAAGCCAAAAGCGCCATAAACACCACCACAAAAATTGAAGTGGCAACAACTATCTCCATGAGGGTAAACCCAGCGCCACTTTTCTGTGGCTTATTGGAAATTATTTTTTTATAATTATGCAATTGTGTCATATTCAAACTTTATAATTAAACAAAAACGGTGCTGGGTAAAACCTTAGTTAGTGGGAAGTAGGAAGGTTTTCTTTTGTTTTTGCTTCATGTTACATGTTTCCTGTTTTATACTAATAGTCTTTCCAATTGGTTAAATTAGTATCTATTTCCACCCGGCAAGCCGTGCTGGCCGCGCTAAAGTCTTGTACGCGCGGGCATTTTTTGTCCGTCCACCAGACTTGGGACTGCACTTTCAAGCGTTGGAGATTGGCTTGATTATATGGCGCCGTAGTATCTTCGGTTATAATTATTTTTCGGTAATATTCGGAAGAACCGTTGGTCAGGCCAGTGCTGATATCAGGAATAATATAAAACCCGCAAGTACTGCCGGCACAGCTTAAATTTGGATCAAAATCCAAGCCCCATTTATCAACAGCGCTTCTAAAAGACCAAAAACCTGAGCTGGCAGGATTTAAGGTTAAACGTAAGCTTATTGCTGCGGGCGCTGCGATATTATAACCGCCAGTGGGCTGATTTAACCAAGTGGTGTAACACTTGGCATTATTGGCAAGAGTAACATAATTATAACAAGTGCTTGACAAAGCGCTTTTTAGCCAGTTGGTATCCCGCATGTTTTTGATGGCTTCCGCGCCTTCGCGGGCCAAGCCAATGGCAATAATTTGCTTGGTGATGCTGGTAGAAGAATTAAACGCGAAAATTGCCAAACCCACGGCCGCGCTTACGCCCATCACCAACATAAAAACTGCTACCAAGGTTTCAATAAGAGTTTGTCCGGATCGGAAGTCGGAATGTCGGAATGTCGGAATGTCGGAATTTCCTTCGTTTCTAAAATAGAAAAATTTTTTTGATGTTATACCCATCATAACTTTTTTATTGCCATATTAAATTCGACATATGAATCTCGTATCTTCCTGCGTCAAGTTCAGCGTTATGCCGCGACTCTTAATTAAAAGTCACGGCTCCGGTAATCCCATTTACAGTTACGGTCTTAGTGCTGCTTAACTTTAATTTATCTGCAAGAGTTATGGTCATTATTGAATCTGTACTTACCGAACAAACTGTCGGGCTATAAGAAGGCGGCGGAACAGAAACACAAGCAATATTGCTTACAAAATCAATAATTTTTTTATAATCATCCCCGGTTTGCAGATTGTTAGGATCGGACACCAAACACCCGTCATTAAAAAAAATCTTGCCAAAAGGAGCGGAAAAAACAGCTAAACCACAACTGTTAGTTAAATACTGGGTAGTCGGTGAGTTAGGCCGGGATGAAATTACTACCTGTGAAATAATAATGTTCACCGGCAATTTAATGGTTTCTAAATCCTGCAATCGCTGGGGACTGCTGCTGATATTAGACATTGCCTGAATGGTATATCGATCAGGAGTGCTGGTATTAAACTTCATCGCATAATACTGAGCGGTCTGGCCGGAAGGCAACAGGCGGGACGATAATGTATAGCTCTGAATTTTCCGCAAATTGCTTACCAGTTGGCTTTGGGCAAGTTTTAAATCCCGATTAGACCGCTGACCTGCCAAATTTAAAACCATGGCCCCGGCCAATACCGACATAATCGCCACCACGACTATAAGCTCCATGAGGGTAAAGCCCTGTTCGGAGGTCGGCGAGTCAGCGAGTCGGCAGATCGGAAATGTATTTTTGTCTTTAATAAATTTTATTATTTTTGTCATTTTTGCTCAATTTTGTCCGCCTCGGCTCGAACTAAGACTGCGCCGAGTCGAGACGAGTCATTGCCCCTCTATTATACCATCAAAAACCCAATAGCCGTAAATACCATCTTAGTAAAATATCCCCGTAAAACAAAGCGATTAACGAACCTGCGCTTAAAAAAGTCCCAAAAGGCAATTTACTTTTCATGGTCTTGTTGCTAAAAATCAACAGCAGCGAAGAAACCAGCCCGCCCAGTATGGCTGCCAATAAAAACCCGACCAGAGTTTTACCCAAGCCCAAAGCGGCTCCAAGCAATAATGCCAACTTTACGTCGCCAAAACCCATCCACTGCCCTTTGGAAAAATACCAAATACTGAAAAACGGCAGAGCCAGAGCAACTGCGGCCAAAAGTCCGGAAATAAAATTACCGCCCAAAATATTTGGTAGCCTATGAGCCAATAAATCCAAACAAAAATTTAAGACTATAATTGCCGCCAGCGAAGGGAAAACTATTTGGTCTAAAATTAAAAAATGTTCCCAATCAATTACAAATACAGCAAGCAAAACAGCGGCAAATAAACAATACTTAATTAATAAAATAACCTCGATTAAATTTGTCGGCCAAACCAGCCACAAGCTGGCCGCAAACAGCAACCCCGTACAAAATTCAATAATAAAATACCGGAGTGAAATGCGCGTTTGGCAATAGCGGCAGCGGCCCCGCAAAAAAATAAAACTTAAAATTGGAAATAAATCCCAAAAGCTCAAAGTGTGCCGGCAATGGGTGCAGTATGAGCGTCCGCCCAAATTCTCCCCTTTTGGCAGTCGCAAAATAACCACATTTAAAAAACTGCCTATCAGGGTTCCAAAAATAAATAAAAGAAATAAGGCCATAAAATTATCCGGCACTAATTTTCCTAAAATCCATATATAAAATATGCCATAAACTGCTGCGACTATAGTCTAATTGATTAAGAAGAAGGCGGAAATTAGTACTGGATTTATTTTAGCAGAATATACTTATCTATGCTAAAACCGCCGATTTCCAAGACTTGCAAATACTGGTAACCCGCCGGATCCATCCTTAAAGATTCGGTACTATTCGGCTCGTAAATTAAATATAAAACCTGAGCTTTGTTTTGCGCCCGGCCGGGAAGCTGAAGTATTTTGGAATAATAAACAAACAAATTGATGTCAAAAGATTTATTGATAATTTTGAATGTATCAGCTCCGGCATCATTTTGAATTTGCCGGAATAAATATATCATATTAGAAAAACCAAACTGCTTATGGGTAATAACCGGATAAAAATAAAACAACTGCACTAACTGTAAACTTAAAAAGACTATTACTCCAATGATAAACAATTTAGCGCTATTCTGCCTTAGCCACCATAAGCCGCCGACCAAAAGCAAAATAGGCGCAGGCCAGAGAACCAAAAAATAAAAATGCTGAATATATGGTTGAAAAAACAAAAACATTAGAGTGCTGATGCTAATCCACAAAAACAGCAACATTTTACCCGGATATGCCAGATGCAAAGGCAGACGGTTTATTGGCTTGACTCTTCGCAAAAAAAACAGCACTCCCAATAAAAATAAAATAGGCCAGGGCAGAAGCAAATAGTAAACCCAAGGGTGGCTTTGGCTTAAATCTACGAAACTGTTCTGAAAAATAACCGACCGGCTCCAAAACAAAACTATTGACGCCGCTGATTGGGCTTTAATAAACAAACTGAAATTATGCCCGCCCAATGCAAGCAAACGGCGAAAATTTTCAAAATCGTGGGTTACTTCAAAAAATAAAAATGGAAAATAAAGGACTACGTTAGTAAACACCATAATTATATACTGTTTCCAATTGAGCGCAATTTTTTTTTGCAGCAGCAGCCAAAGCAGAATTACCGGCAGCACCACCATAGCGGTACTGTGCAGTTGTGTTGCAATCCCAAAAGATATGGCCAAACCGGCAACATATCTGAATCGGACCCCATTTTGCATTATCAGCGTCAGGCTATAAAAAAACCACAAAAGGAAAAAAGGCAACAGCGTCGGATTGGAAATATAATAGGAATTTTGAATATCATATAAAGAAAAACACAACAACAACATCCCCAAAAGCGCTGCGTATTTATTATTCAGCCAAGCCTTTAGCAAAAAATAACTTAAAACGACCCCTCCCACTGAAAAAAACCCGCTGGCAAACACCAGGCCCTGGGGAGAGTAGTGAAACAGCCAATAAAAAGGCGCGAGCAAGTAGTAATAAATTGCCCCGAAACTTAGACCCCCAAAGGAAGAAACCGGACCCAAGAGCGGCCAAATACGCAAAAACAAAAAATCATAAAGTACGCTTAAATCGCGATACAGCTCCCCGGTGGTGCCGTAAAACGCGTAGGGCAGACGGATAAAACGGATTAACACCGCCATTGCCAATATGCTCACAAACCCGTAGCGGGAAATGAAAGATTTTAGATTATTTGAAAATAAATATAGCATAGCTACAATCAAATTGGCCAAAGCCGTCCCGCCTTGGCGGGACGGTGGTGAATAAACCTTAGGCTATTAGTCCATTCTGCCTTCATCCAGCCAAACCTGCAACGGTACTTGGCGGATATCATTAGCCGCTTTCATTTGTGTCAGCTGGAATTTTAATTGTATTAAATCTGGATGGAGCTTAAAAGCCTGAGTTAATGCATATATTGCCTGTGGTTTTGAATTTGTAAGCTGATAAATTTTTGCTTTCAGCAGCCAGGAAGGAAAACTCTCCGGCTGGATACTGAGCTGATAATTCAAGTGCTTCATCGCGGCTGATAAATCATTATTAACAAATTCATAGCTTGCCAACAGGCCAAAGCGCTCCACATACAGCGGATTTAAATTAATACTTTTTTGCAAATTAAGAATAGCCGCGGATAAAAATTCAGGTTTTTTGCTTTCGTAATAAAGCAAAAAATATAATTTGCCTGCCATTAGCCAACTTCGGGATTCTTTTGGGTGAGTTAGGGCAAATTTATCTATCTTGGCAGGCACGGTTTCTAAATTTTTGTGAAGGCGAATTTGGCTGGCTAAATCATAGATTTGGTAATGCGGATTAAACGGATAAATAATGCCTGCTTTACGAGCATGGTCATATGACTTTAAAAAATCCCCGGATGAATAAGCTCTAACGCCGGCACCTAACAACAATTCGGCGGTTAAAAAGCTTGCTCCAAAAATAATTACCAAACAAGATAGCGCGACAATTAACCAGCGAGCTTTTGATGAAATTCCATCCGCTTTGCGCGCCAATGGACCATCTTCCCATAAAAAAGCTAATACTACTCCCAGCGCAAGAAAACAGCTAAGAGGCACCGGATTAAAGCTGGCGCCAATAGTAAACGCCGTTAAGCTAACAATGCCGGCTAAGGCAAAATTATCTTGTTTGGTGTAAAATCGCACAAACGCGCGCCAAGCCGTCCAAGCCAGCAATGAAGCAAAAAGCAACGCCAAAGGCCAACCCGTCGTTACTACAAATTGTAAAAATAAATTGTGAGCATCATCAAACTCACCAAGCATCCCCGCCATTTCCGGACCATGGTGCTGTTCAAAAAAAATCTGAAAATTTCCCGGACCCACACCCAGGATGGGTTTTTCAAAAGATCCCAAAAATGACGTCTGCCAAACCTGCAACCTTAAAATCGTGTTAAAATCATTCACGGTTAAACGGCCAAAACCCTGGGTTCTGACGATTGATGCCAATACCAGCAAACATGCCAGGACAATGCCAAAAACGGTTGCAGATAATACTATTTTTTTCCAGGAAAAATGATGGCTTGAAAATAACGCCACTGCCAGCGCTCCCGCAGCCAAAACCCCCAAAATTGCACCCCGACTGGACAGGGCAATAATCGCCAAAAGACAAATAATCGCCGAAAGCCCAAAATAAATTTTGGATTGACGCGAAACAGTGGTAAAAAAACAATATACTACATAAGGCAAAACCGTAGCAATGAACAAAGCGGAAAAATTCGGATTTCCGAGCAAAGAAGGCGCTCGGACAAAGCCGCCTTGAAGGGCGCCTTCATAATAACCGATGCCAAATACCTGTAATATCCCTATTAGGCTAATAACAAAAGCGTCTAATACCAAAATTTTTAAAAACATTTCCCGTTTTTGGCTGTCTGAAGCCTGAAAAAATAAAAAAATTAATACGGCCCATAAACCGTAAAATAACAACCCTTGGAAACGGTAATAAACACCAAAAATGCTGTTTAATATATCCTGCGAAGCAATGGTAGACAAGCTTGCAAATAACAAAAAACCCGCTAAAAGCCAAAAAGCGGGCCGCGGCAAACGCCTCAAGCTTTGGCTGCGAAAACGGAAGGCCGCGACTGTTGCGGCGCTGCCAAGCAAAATGGCAAACAGGGGAAATTTTACGCTGTCAAAATTTTCATAGGTAAACAGACAGAAAATTAAAGGCACAAAAAAAAGCAGCAGGCCCAGCAGGCCGAAAAGTTTATCCTCCCTCGCCTGTTGTCGCCACTCTGCTAACATATTTGTATTATTTAGGGCTTAAATCCTATTACTATTTTTGGATATTAAGCTGGTTCCACCCCGCCCGATAGCCGCCAAAAGCCCTTGGCAGACAAAAATTTAACTGATAGCTGTTTAACTCCAGTCTTTTGTATGAAAAACTTTCCGGACAATTACTGGAAACAAAATTGCTTGGCGGAAACTGTGAAAAATAATTCAGCATTAAATTATTATTTTGAAATTCCGCTGCTGACGGAAAGCGATTTTGGTCGTTGTAAAAAAATTCTATCCCGGTGGCTAAATTTTTTGCAGTCTGAACAACAGTGTCCGACTGCGCCAAGGCTTTGCCCAAAACCGCGCCCCAGACAGCCGCCAATAACAAAATAACAGCCACCGCAATGACTGTTAACACTTGCCGCGTCTTTTGAGAAAAAACAATAATCATAATTGTGGTCAAACTCCCCTCTGCAGACAATTAGCACAAGCAGAGGGGAGTTTTAACAAAACTAAAACAAACTATTGAATACCGGACTGGGTAAGCGTGTGAACACCGGCGGAATAGCCGCCAGTATCAGCGCCCAGACAGAAATTCATGGAATAAACCGCTGTGGCTGGAGCACTGGCTCCTAAAGGAACCGTGAAGTTATAGGTATTGTTTGCGGTGGTGCAGGAACCATCAGCCGGGTTCGGCGCTGTCGGGAATATACCTACATAGTTCGGATCCAATTTATCTTTAAGGTTATCGCTGGTGCTTCCGGTCGCATAAGAATTAAAATCGTTAAAGTACAATTCCATGGCCGAAGCAATTTGCCTGACATCGGCCAACCTCTTGGCGTCCCTGGACTTGGCTCGAGCCGAGTTGAGGGCTAATAAAACCACAGATGCCAAAAGACCGATAATGGCGATAACTACTAGCAATTCAATTAAGGTAAAGCCTTTATTTTTGTTTCGCAATTTTTTCACCCCCAATCCTGTTTTAATTAAAATTGAACCGCGCACAGGCGCTTTTCAATTTAATTTTTAGTTAATACTATTATACCGACTTCTGATAATTAAGGCAAGATTAGTTATGCACACAGGCAATTATCTTTTATCCTTAATCTTTGATCAGAAAAGCCAGGGTGAAGGATAATGGATAAAAAATAAAAGATTTTACTACCCGCCCGTGCTGGCCAAATTATAAATCGGCATTAAAATTCCTGCCACCAAAACTCCCACGCCAATACCCAACACAATCATAATTATCGGCTCCAGCAGGGTAGTTAAAGTCGCGACTTTATTATCAACTTCTTTTTCATAGAAACTGGCCAACTTGCTTAAAATATCATCCAACTGCGCGGTCTGCTCCCCTACTTTCACCATCTGGGTAACAATACTGGGAAATTCCGGGTGGCTGCTAAGACCCTCGCTAATGCTTTTGCCGGCGGAAATTTTTGACACGGTGTCCATAACAATATCCCGGTAAATTACATTATTAATAATTTCAGAAACAATTTCCAAAGCCTTAATAATCGGGATGCCGCCCATAACTAAAGTAGACAAATTTCTAGAGAACCGGGCGAGATAGATTTTTTTAAAAATATCGCCAATAATCGGCACGCTGATTTTCAAACGGTCCCAGTGATAACGCCCGGTCGTAGTGGTAACATAATACCTTAACCCTAACGCCAAACTGGCCAAGGCGACAATCAAAACCCACCAAAATTTTCCAAAAAACTTGGTAAAAGCAATTAACCCGACTGAAATTGGCGGCAGATTGCCTCCCTGTTCCTCCAAAACCGCGGTCAGGTTCGGCAATACAAATTTAAACATTAAAATGCCCACTATTAGCAAGGCGGAAAGCACAAAAGCCGGATAAGTCATAGCGCTTTTCACTTTGGCCTTAAGCTCGTAATCTTTTTCCAACTGGTCAGCCAAATAGACTAATGATTTATCCAAACTGCCGGAGACCTCGCCGGATTTGACCAAGCTAACGTACACATTGCCAAAAACGTTATTATGCTTGGCCATGGCGTTAGACAAACTGTCGCCGTTTTCCACGGAAGCTATAAGATCACCGATAATCATAAGCAGGTACTTTCCGGTAATCTGGTCCTGTAAAATTCGCAAAGACTGGATAATCGGCACCCGAGCGGAAATTAAGGTGGAAAGCTGACGGGAAAAAAGCACCAAATCTTTATTATTCACCGACTTGCCGAACGGATTGAATTTGGAAAATGGATCTTCCTGCGCTTGTTCCAAAGCCACGATCATTAAGCCATTTTCAATAAGCAACCGTTCCGCTTTGCTTTCATCATAGGCAACAACCACCCCGCTTTGGACATTGCCCGCTTTATCTCTGGCTTTATAGTTAAATTTCATACGCGACCCTAATGACCCCAATTATCACCCGAATGACCCGAATTCGGATAATTCGGATTCAATTCGTAAATTCGGGTCGGTTTATGATACTAATGATAAAAAGTATTCGTTATCCAACACAAAATTCTGGGCAACTTCAAATTCTACTAAACCCTGTTTAACCAAAAGCGCTAAAGTCTTATCCAGCGGCACCATGCCTTCTTCTAAGGAAGTATGCACGATATTCGGAATTTCGTAAATTTTGTTGTCGCGAATAACATTTCTCACCGCGTGGTTGGCCATTAAAATTTCATAAGCTGGAACCCGGCCTCCGCCAATTTTTGGCAGCAGGCGCAAACTTACAACCCCCACCAGCACGCTCGCCAATTGCCCGCGAATTTGCTGCTGCTGGCCGGCCGGAAATACGTCCACAATACGGTCAATGCTTTGGCCGGCATCGTTGGTGTGCAAAGTCCCAAAGACTAAATGCCCGGTTTCGGCTACGGTTAAAGCCGCGGCAATAGAATCTAAATCTCTCATTTCACCAACCAGCACCACATTAATATCTTCGCGCAGCGCCGCCCGCAGAGAACTGGCAAAAGAGGGGGTATCCAAATACAACTCCCTTTGCGACACAATGGATTTATTGGGCGGAAAAACGAATTCGATCGGATCTTCAATGGTTAAAATGTGCTCAGCGCGGGTATTATTAATTTCGTTAATCAACGCGGCTAAAGCCGTGGATTTGCCGTGCCCCGTGGGGCCCACTACTAATACCAAACCCTGTTTGCGTTCAATGAACTTTCTTAAACTTGAAGGCAGGTTTAATTCTTCAATTGTCTTAATATGGTTGGGAACCACCCTGAGGGCAATTCCCAGCACACCCTTTTGCCGATAGGCATTCACGCGAAAACGGATATTGTCTTTAAAGGCGTAGGAAAAATCAATTTGCATATCCTGTTCAAACATCTTCTTTTGTTCCGGCGAAAGCAGGACGTTCAATAAATCGCTAATGTTATCATTGGACAGCACCTGATAATTATCAAGCCTGATTAACTGGGTATCTACCCGAATAATCGGCGGCTCGCCGACCATTAAATGCAAATCGGACGAATCCCGCTCTAAAACTACAGATAATAATTTATTCAATTCTAGTTCACTTGCTTTATACATATATACAACGCTGATCTTCTCGCGGATCTTGACTGCAACGCTGATCTAATCGCAGATCCGCGTTCCGCCGGCTGGCGGATTCCGCGTCTGCAATTATAGATCCGCGTGTGCTCCGCGGTTTAATTGTTAAATTTGTAAAATACTCTTAATGATTGTCGCTAAATCTTGCGGACGGCTTAACTGCCGGTTTAAATGGCTAATAACCCCCAAATGCATAAGTCTTTTTAGTATATCCGTCTCCAAGCTGTATCCTGTAGTCACCACCCAAACATGAGGAAATTCTTTCTTAAAACTGCCAAGCCAGGAAAGCTTTGCTTGCGGCGGCTGAGCGCTGTCTAAATTGAATACTAATACAGCAGGAGAAAAATCGCGAGCGCTATTTTTTACTTCCAATAAATTTGGGCAGTGTTTAACTTCAAATTCATGCATAATTAAATAATTACCGTAAATAGCGGACAAATAATCTTCCGGCTCATGAATCAAAACCCGATAAGTTGAGGGATGGGCAGGCATCAGATCTTGAAGGCGTAATTTTTGTTTTAAAATGTAAGGCATTGGAACAAATGAAGAATTTAGAATTCAGAATGAAGAATAAGTTGCAATTTATTTCGCATTTATCACCCTATAATTTATTTTACTCTGTTGTTACCCTAACCACTTCTTCCATCGTAGTTAGTCCCCGCAGGGCTTTAAGTATTCCATCCTGTTTTAAGGTAATCATACCCATTTTCTGGGCAATTTCCAGAATTTTATGCGCTGGTGATTTGGTCAAAATTAAATCCTGAATTTCAGTGGTTGCGGGTAAAACTTCAAAAATGCCCATCCGGCCGGAGTAGCCCGTATGGCCGCATTTTTCACAACCTTCTCCTTTAAATAACTTATAAATATTTTTATCCAACCCGGTAAAATAATCATCCGGCACGCCAACTAAATCTTTTTTTATTTCTTCTGACAAAGTCTTGCTTAAAGGCACTTCCTTTTTGCAATTAGCGCAGATTTTCCTTACCAAACGCTGGGCGCCAACTACATTAATGGAAGCAGTAAGCAAAAAAGGCTCCATTCCCATATCAATCAAACGCGGAATCGCGCCAATGGCGTTGTTGGTGTGCAGAGTGGAAAACACCAAATGGCCGGTAAGCGCCGCCTGCACGGCCAACTCCGCCGTCTCCCGGTCGCGGATTTCCCCAACCATCACGATATTTGGATCTTGTCTTAATATAGAACGCAAGCCCGCGGCAAAAGTCAGTCCGATGTCCGGATTAATTTGGCTTTGGTTGACGCCCTCAATAAAATATTCCACCGGATCTTCCAAAGTTACAATGTTAACCGAAGTGGTATTCAACATAGAAAGAATACCGTACAGGGTAGTGGATTTTCCACTGCCGGTCGGACCGGTAATCAAAAAAATACCATGACTCTTCTTTAAGTTATCCTGTACCCACGTAAGCCCCCGGCCGGTAAAACCCAATTGTTCCAAGGTTGGCGCCTTGCTGGTTTTGTCCAAAATGCGCATGACAATTTTTTCGCCGTAAATCAGAGGCAAAATAGAAACACGCAAATCCACCGATTTTTTGCCTACATCCATATGAAAACGGCCGTCTTGAGGCAGACGGGATTCGTCAATTTTTAAATTGGACAAAATTTTTATTCTGGTCACAATGGAGGATTGCACGCTTTTAGGCAGCATTAGGGAAGTATGTAAAATGCCGTCAATCCGGTAACGGACGCGCAAATCTTTTTCGGAAGGTTCAATATGGATATCGGAAGCATTGGCCTCAATAGCATTGGACAAGATGACCTCCACAATCTTAATGATTGGAGCGTCTTCTATAACCTGGGGTGATTTTGCCTCCTTCTTTTCTTCGGCGGGTTTTAGGCCGACCCCCTCTTTGGTCTGGATATCCTTCAAAGCTTCGCCCACGACTTTCTTTAAATTTCGCTTCTTGCCAATGACCACAGAAACGGAAGTCTCAGACGCCAAATACAGCTGCACCTGTAAATTTTGTTTTTGCCCCAAAAATTCCAAAGCCTCCAAAGCTGAAAGGTTAGCCGGATCAGTAATGGCCACTTTCAGATTGCGCCCGGCAAGCTCAAAAGGCACAAAATTATAAAAATTTAAAGATTCTTGGGGAATTAAGGCCAAAACTTGCGGTTGCACCTGAACTTGCCTTAAATCCACATAAGGAATACTAAAAAAAGCCGCTTTTGCTTTAGCCAAATCTTCTTCTTCAAGAAGTTTTTGAGCAATAAGCAGCTGGTCTAAGCTCCCTGCCCCCTGCTGAACCAAAGCGTGGAGCTGGGCTGCGGCCTGGGGTTTAACAAAGCCATTGTCAATTAAAAATTTTTCAAACCCGGCCGCGGCATTATTCAGGTTGGTTTTTACCGGAGTATCCACCCCGTTAGAAGTAGTCATCAATTTTTACGGTTTTATCCGGCACCTTCCCAGAATACCTGACAGAAAGATGCTGAACTTATCTATAAAATAAAAATAAACTTGCGGTAAAAATTCCTTTGCGGCAACCCTAAATTTAAGCTTTAAGATTGGGGGGTGGCTGGTGGCGGAACAATTAATACATCCTCAGGCACGCCTACATCTTTGGCATCAAGCCTTGGATAATCAACCTGGTTATATAAAAAATTCCTTTTTTTCAGAACGTCAAAATTCAAAACCTTGCCAAAAGGCAAAATTTCCTCGGGAGCTTGACCCGACCCTTGTTGCGTTAATAAAGCCTGCTGCAAAGCTGGTTTGGCAGTGTCTTTAAAAAATCCGTTATACAAGACTATTCCGCAAATACTAAAGGCCACTACAATTACAGTTATTTGAATAATTTGTTTTGTGTTCATAAACGCTGATCTTTACGCGGCATTAAGGAGCTAAATAATAAGAATCAAAAGTCAATCTCATGCCTAAACTCCCCGCCTGAGCGCTGGAAATTTCCAAAGCAGATACCTGTAACAACCGGCCGCTATTTTCCATCTTTTTTAAAAAATTCACCAATTGCGCCAAAGTGCCCGTAACAAACGCGTTGCCGCTAAGTTTTTGTAAAGAGCGGGTAACTTTATAAGGATTGGCCAATAATGTCGTATCGCCGGCTATTACCGCGTTGCTTTTGCTGTTTACATTTAAATCCCCCAGGATTACCCCAGATGATTCCGCTAATTGCCGCACCAAAAACTCCAAATACAAAGCTTTACCGTCCAAAGGCAATGCGTCATCTAAAATTTGAACGTCCTTTTGATGAACTTTTAAATCTGAAGCCAGAGTCCGCATAATTTGCAGGTCATCAGCCATTTTGTTCTGACTCTCCTTAATTGTGCTTAGTAAATCTTTTTTTGTATTATATTCCGCTAATTTAGGTAAAACCACAAACCATGTAAATAAACTGCAAATTACTACTAGCAGCGTAATTTCTAAAATAGAATTACGCGCCGACTGAATTTGCGGCGGCAAACCGATGGAAAGTTTTTTTTGTATTACACTGTCAGCCATAAACTTTTGTAATAAGAATCTGTTAAAAATAAATTCCTAATTATTTTTTTACGGATTTTGGATCTATATACTGAATAATGGAAGAATTGTAATTCATATTAACTTCAAAACCATAGCTGGTCATGCCCTTACCCTGAATTTTATGATACGCGCCGACCCGAACATTGTTAAAGTATTTGCTTACTTCCGGCAAATCAAAAACCTGCAGGTATCTGTCCAGGTCCTCCAAACTGTTCACATTAACATTCAAAGTCACAACCCCGTCGGCACCGCCGACCTTGAGGCTCAAATAGGTTGCCTTATTAAAAGTGGATTTGGCCAGCCGGGGAAACAACTGCGACCAATATACATGCTGAGACACCAAATCATCAAAAGCCTTTATTTGCGCCTGCCGGGTTAACACCTCATCCCTACCAGGCACAGATAATGCCGCCTGCTGGTCTGCTCTAATTTGGCTTTGCGTGTCTAATATTGTTTTATCTACACTCTTTGACGCAAAATAAAGCCAGCTGTAATAACCAAGAATCCCTACTAAAACCACAAGTAATAGACGTACCAAAATTTTAGGTACTATTACCCATAGATTCGGCGCTGTGGAAGATTGTTTTAAAAGATTAATTTGGGCCATTGTAATTTTAGATTTTTGATTTTGGATTACAGATTTTTTCTGCAGATAAATCTAAAATCTGCATTCTAAAATCCGAGATTGTTTATTCGTTTCTTAAAGCCAAACCAATCGCGATGGGCAAACTTAAGGCCGAACGTTTTAATACCGTCTCTAGATCTTTATTATAAGCGACTGCCTTTAGAGGATTACCCAATTCTACCGTTACTTTTAAGTCTTCAAAAAAACCTTTAACCCCAGGCAAATTTGCGCCCCCGCCAACCAATAAAATTTTATCCACCTGAATATTCTGTGACTGGTAAATAGTCAGCAGCTGCTTTACCTCATTTTTAATTAAATTCAACACCGGCTTAATGGTATCGGGGATAAAAGTTGCACTGCTTACGCCAAAATCTTTTTTAAACTGTTCTGCCCGAAACTGGCTGATATTCAAACTTTGGGCGATTTTGTCGGTTATGGTATCCCCGCCGATATTTAAATTCCGGCTAAGCCTTAAAAACCCGTTCTCAATAATATTTAAACCGGTACTGCGGGCACCTATATCAATTATAACACAATTTATGCTGGCATTGCCGATTAGCGACCGGATTAAAGCCAGCGCCTCAATCTCTCCTATTTCCGGCGCAAGCCCTGCTAACTCAAATACCTTCATGTAGTTACGGGTAACCTGTTTTGGCACCGCAGTTAACAGAATTTTTTGGCCCTCAGATGAGGTGCCACTGTCGCCAATCGGCGTCCAGGACAGGTCAATTTCCGCCAAAGACAGAGGCACATACTTCTTTGCTTCAAATTCCACCGCGGAAGCCATTTCGCTCTCGGTCATTTTTGGCAGCTGAATTACTGAACTAAAAACCGCGCTATTGGGAAAGCTAATTACGCAGCGGCGGGCGGAAACTCCGGCTTTTTGCAGTAACAACTTTAAAACATTAGCCATTTGCGCTATGGCAATTTCATCGTTCTTTCCGCCCAACTGATAAGCCACATTGACAATCCCGTAGGTTTCCAAAACCGCCTGCTGGCCATGGCCAATCTGGGCCAGTTTGATATTGGAAGTGCCAATATCTACGCCCAAAATGGAATTCTTTTTAGCAAAAAGGCCTTCAAACATGTCAAATTTTATATTTTAATTTTAGTTTCTGCCGTAGAAATGCAATTCTGTAAAAATCTGACTTTATAATAATATATTTAGCCAGTATTGTCAAAAACAGCTCCTTTATGCTAAAATGAGCAAAGACATTGAGGGGTTTATATACTTGGTACTAAAATTTGCGTGTGTAGCTCAGTGGTAGAGCACGTCACTGATAATGACGGGGTCCCAGGTTCAATCCCTGGCACACGCACCATAAAATTTTAGATTTATGATTTTAGACTTTAGATTTAAATGCAGTCGATCTGAAATCTGCAATCTGCAATCTAAAATTTCACTATGCGTTTCTTTTTCGCCCCGCTGGTATTTATTGGCGGCGTACTATGCATGAAATATTCGGTAGTAATTACCGAGCAATTCTCGGGCAGAATTGATTTTGCCGAAAAGTACCTGGGTGTCGGCATTGGCGCCGGTACTTATACCTGGTGGAAGCTGTTCGGCTTGGCTATGTGCATTTTAGCTGTCTTATGGCTGTTTAATCTTCTGCCTGGCGGGTTTGGTCAAACTCCGCCTGCCGTTACCCCATCGGCGATGATAATGCAATGGCTGGTATGAAATCCTCAACGATGCCGATTAAGGGCCTATAGCATAGTGGTAGTGCAGTCGGCCGCGCCCCGTAGCAAACCGAAGGTTCTGCTATCGGGGTTTGCACTCCGTACCAATTTTGTTTCCGGGCCGTTAGCTCACTCTTGCCCCGCCCCAATTCCCCTGAATGGGGCATATCGATTTTACTCTTTTTGCTTCAATTTCAGAATGATTTAAAAAAATAAAGTTTAAGGGAATTGGGGCGGGGTGAAGTAGAGCGCCATCCAGCACCACTTTTATTAAACTAATATTCGTTTGGGGATATAGCTCAGTTGGTTAGAGCGTCGCATTTGCAATGCGAAGGTCAGCGGTTCGAATCCGCTTATCTCCACCAACGCTTTTCAAAAGCGGTGCTGGACAATGTGGGGGTGAGCGGTTTACCCCGCCCCACTTTCCCTGAAACTCAACATTTTGATAAAATTATTTTTTTGTAGCGATAACAGCGCTTACGATAATCATATCTGAAAGAAAGTGGAGTGGGATGAAAATCCGGTACGTTCCGCCAGACAAATCTTTATGCCTGCTTTTCACCAACTGAAACTCCTTTTTCCAGTTAACCACAAGAAGATTTGTTTCCCAGGAAAAGTTTGCCGCCATAGATTTCACCAGTTTGCGTTTTTTCTCGAAAACGGAGAAACGCGTTCGACAAGCTCGCGCGGGGCAAAACCCAAAATGGGCGGGCGGATCAAGCCAGAAGATGCTTGAATTCTTATCCACACTTTATTATGGCTAAATCTTACTTCATGATATAATAGAGCCACTATGAAAAATACAAAATTTGTTCTAATCGCATTGTTATTCGTTCCATTTTTAGTGTTCGCGCAAAGTTCGCAAACCACGCTGCCTTCGGCAGGAATTACTCCTGAAAGTTCGTTCTATTTCCTTGACCGCCTGGGCGAAAATCTGCGGCAATTCTTTACCTTCAGTCCGGAGGCAAAAGCCAAGCTTCAGATCGAATTCGCGGGAGAGCGCATTGCGGAGATTAAAATCATGGTTGGAAAGAAGGGCGTTAACGCCAAAGGACTTGCAATAGCGGAGGCGCTTCTTCAGGCCAATGTGGCGCATGCCGCGGAAATTGTAAGTGAAGAGAAAACATCCGGCAAGGATGTATCCGCTCTTGCCAAAACGCTGAATGACGAATTTGACGCACGTAATAAACTTTTGGAACAAGCTTTCAAGGACGCCAAAGCGCGGCTGAAAGCCCAGCGCAAAGAAATCAAGACAAACCTTCTTGCGGAAGCTCGCCGCGCTGGAGATACAGCGCAAATAGCGATACTGGAAGCGCGGCTTAAAGACATTGACGGACAAATTGACGCGCTCGGGCAGAAAAAAGACCGGCTCGAAGAGTCCCTTCAGAATGAACAGGATAAAATAGAGGACGAAATGGATGAGGCTGACCAAGAAAAAGAAGAAATTGAGCAGAAAGAAGCACGAGAAGCCACAGAGGCGGAAGAGGCAGTAGAAGTCGATGAGCCAGATGAAGTCGATGAGCCAGATAAGCCGAAACAAGCTGAAGAGCGCAGACCGTAGTTTGATTAGTAACCAACCGAGGCCTTACAGCCTCGGTTTCCCCGCTAAATATAAAATTCAGCCGCCCAAACGGGCGGCTTTGATTATCTGCAGTTTTTTCTATATAATAGTTTCAATAGATTACGGATATTGATTTCATTCTGGTTTCTAAATTTTGATCAATTTTGTCAATTAATTTATGCTCCAAACCTTTAAAAAAGCCGCTCCAGAGGCTTTAAACGAAATAGCAGAAGAAAAAAAGATTAGAAAAACCAATGAACTGTTTTTGCTGTTTTCCATGGGTAGCCAGTTTGACCATTTAATCAAGCAAAAACTGGATGCTTTGGGCGTGTTTTGTTTGGTAGCCGACCCTGAGCGGATTAAAGCCGCTGATATAAAAAAATTAAAGCCTATTGGTATTATTCTTTCCGGCGGGCCGGCTTCAGCTTACGAATATCCGCCTTTCGATAAAAAAATCTTCAATCTCGGCATTCCAACCCTGGGCATTTGCCTGGGTTTTCAAATGATGGCTTTTCATATTGGCGCCGAGGTAAAACTTTCAGACAAACGTGAATTCGGCACACATCAATTAATTATAAAAAATAAATCGCCTCTATTCGCCGGTTTGCCAAACAAGTCGCCTGTTATGGAAACGCACGGCGATATTATTTTTTCTCATAAAAAACTTAAAGTATTAGGCTCCACTGATAATACGCCGATCGCGGCTGGGCAGGCAGGGCACCTTTGGGGCGTACAATTCCATCCGGAAGTGACGGAAACAAAATATGGCTCTCAAATTTATGAAAATTTTGTCTTCAATATTTGCAAAGCCCAAAGCCGTTTTCCGTCCCAGTCTATGGCCAAGCAAAAAATCGCTGACTTGCAAAGGCAGATTGCGGGAAAACGGATACTAATCGCATTATCTGGCGGCACGGATTCTTCCGTAGTTGCTTATCTCCTCAAAGCCGCAATTTCGGCAAATCGGCAAGTCGGCAAATCGGCCAACATACCGACACGACGACATGCCGACACGCCGATTGTAGGAGTCTATATTAAAGGTATAGATAGGCCCGACGACGAGGCGAATGTTATTAAATACTTCAACAAACAACCTTGGATAAAGGTTAAAATTATTGACGCCACTGCTGACTTTCTAAAGGAATTAAAAAATAAACATACGATGAGGGAAAAGCGCTTGGCCATGCGCGGCGTATACAAAAAAATTCTGGAAACTGAAGCAAAAAAATTCAAAGCCGACTTCCTTGTTCAGGGTACGCTTTATACCGATATTTCCGAAACCGGCGGCGGCTACAATACCGGCTCCAAAAAAGCCCAAATCAAAATCCACCATAACGTTGGATTAAATTTCAATGTTGAAGAATTACAGCCGTTAATAGACTGCGTTAAAGATACCGGCCGGCAGATTGGCAAAGAGATTGGAGTGCCAAACGATTTGCTATGGCGCCACCCCTTCCCAGGCCCTGGTTTGATTGTCAGGATTGAAGGCGAAGTAACGGCG
Source organism: bacterium (assembly GCA_021791515.1). Classification (GTDB taxonomy): domain Bacteria; phylum Patescibacteriota; class Doudnabacteria; order UBA920; family UBA920; genus PALSA-1336. The sequence goes on from JAJYWK010000017.1 coordinate 31,154, forward strand.
GAAAAACTCCACACGGCCAGAAAAGTTGATGGGATATTTATAGAAGAATTAAAGAATTGGAATCTCTATCAAACCCTTTGGCAGGCCGGCGCCGTAGTTACGGCTTCCAACACTACCTGCACCAAAGGCGACGACGCGGCCGAGGGCCACGTGATTGCGCTTTGGGCTGTTTGGAGTGTAAACGGCTTTACCGCCCGAGCGGCGGAGTTGCCATATGACTTTTTAAAACATGTATCCCAAAGAATAACCAATGAGATTAGAGAAGTAGGTGGGGTTGTGTATCGTATCTCTGATAAACCACCGGTAACGATTGAGTGGGGATAATATTAGCTTGTAGAAATTAGCTTTTTAGCTTATTAGAAAAAACCTCTGCCAATTGCAAAGGTTTTTTGTTTTACTACAAGCTACAAGCTACTACCTACAAGCTATTCCTTCTCGTAATTCGGCGCTTTTTTTACAATCTGCACGTCGTGCACGTGGCTTTCACGGAGCCCTGCGTTGGTAATCCGTACAAACCGCGCTTTCTTTTGCAGTTCACTGATATTTTTTGCCCCGCAATAGCCCATCCCGCTCCTTAGCCCGCCAATTAATTGTTCAATAATCGGCACCACACTTCCCTTGTAAGGTACCCGGGCTTCCACGCCTTCGGGCACTAACTTTCCCCCAACCACTTTTTCCTGCCCATAACGGTCTTTACTTCCCTGGTTCATAGCGCCCAAACTGCCCATGCCGCGGTAAGATTTATACATTCTGCCGTGTTCTTTAAAAATTTTTCCCGGAGATTCGTCGGTGCCGGCCAAAAGCGAACCAACCATTACACAGCTGGCTCCGGCCGCCAAAGCTTTGGTAATATCGCCGGAATATTTAATCCCGCCGTCGGCAATTACCGGAATTTTTTTTGCTTTTGCCGCGCGCGCAACTTCAGTAATAGCATAAATTTGCGGCACGCCGCAGCCGGAGACCATGCGGGTGGTGCAAATACTGCCTGGACCAATTCCCACTTTTACCGCATCGCAGCCTGCGGCAATCAACGCTTTGGCGCCTTCAAATGTGGCGATATTGCCGGCCACCACCTGAACCTTGAGAGTCTTTTTCACTTGCTTGACCGCCTGCAAAACGCGGATTGAATGTCCGTGCGCGGTATCCACCACCACGGCCGTCACGCCGGCTTTTACCAGCGCTTCCGCCCTTTGTAAAAAATCTTTAGTCGCGCCAATAGCCGCGGCAACCTGAAGTTTCTGTTTTTTTACCTTTGCCACTTCTGCCGCCTGCTGCTCAATGGACATATTTTTATGAATCACTCCCAAAGCGCCCATCTGCCCCAATGCCACGGCCATCGCGCTTTCGGAAACAGTATCCATAGCGCTGGAAACAATGGGTAAACTAAGCTTGATGCTCCTGGTAAACAAACCCGAAGGATTTACCTCGCCTGGAATGACTTCGCTGTAATTCGGTACCAGCAAAACATCGTCAAATGTTAACCCCGTTACAAAATTTAACTGATTTTTCTTATTTATTGCCATAAAAACAAAATAATTTGATTATTAGCCACAAACCTTAATTTTTGTGACCGGGGTAAGGGCTTCCTGGTAATTTTTCATACAAATAAGTTAACACGGATTTACGGATTGAACACGGAACTACTGATTACTACTGATCGCACTGACAAACGGCATCCGTAGAAATCCGTTTATCCGTGAAC
>JAJYWK010000017.1:32955-42119 GCA_021791515.1 bacterium
GTAAGGGCTTCCTGGTAATTTTTCATACAAATAAGTTAACACGGATTTACGGATTGAACACGGAACTACTGATTACTACTGATCGCACTGACAAACGGCATCCGTAGAAATCCGTTTATCCGTGAACAATCAGTAGTATCCGTGTTAATTAATAAAAAATATAGCATGTTTTTTGGGTTTAGTCCACATGCCTGTTTCAGCTTACTGCTTATTGCTTACCGCTTTAAACTTGCCTAATCACCATATCGCCCCGGCCAGGCCCGGTCCCCACTAATAAAATTGGCACGCCGACGAGCTTTTCCAAACGGCTGATAAAATCCCTGGCGATTTTGGGTAATTTTGATTCTTCTGATATCCCACCAATATTCTCCTCAAAACCTTCCCAGTTTTCTTTGATTGTCTCCACCTCGGCAAGCTGCCACGCCGGCGGAAGTTTGCCGGGCGGCAAAATTTCGCCCTGAAATTTATACTGCATCACCACCGGCACGGTTTTGATGCCGGAAAGCATATCAAACCGGGTTAAGGCCAGCCACTTAGGACGATTGATGCGTACGGCATATTGCAGCCACGGGATATCCAAAAAGCCCACGCTTCTGCCGCGGCCGGTAGTCGCTCCCCTTTCGTCCCCCAGGACCTGAAAGTACTGCGACATTTCCACGTTATCGGCCTTACCCTGATTAATTTTTGCGAGCATTGACGACAAAAATTCATCGCGCTCTTTCCCTTTTACAAAAAGTTCCGGATGAGCTTTTGGAAACTCCATGGCCGCGAGGCGCTCCCACATCTCACTGGGCTGGGGTCCGTTGCCCACGCGGGTAGGCAAAGTTTTGGCCACCAAAATGGCCGTATCAAACACCGACGGCGGCAAACCCGTACCCACGGCCGCGCCCCCCGCCGCGGAGTTGCCCGAAGAAACAAACGGATAAGTGCCCCAATAAGCATCCAAGCCCGTGGCCTGCGCGCCTTCCATCATAAGTTTTTTGCCGGCCTGTAATTGTTCCTGTAAAAAATAGCCGGTATCAATAACTTTGGATTTGATTTCCTCCGCTCGGGCAACTAAACTGCTTACAATTTCATCCGGCGTCGGCACCGCCTCATTCATGGTTTCCAGGCATGGTTTTAACACATCATAAAGGATGCCCAAATTGCGGCGCAAAATTTTGGGTTCAAACAGCATGCCTACAACCGGCGACAACCGCAGACGGTAAAGCCCTTCCAAAGGGCCGATGCCTTTGCTGGTGGTGCCGATTTTACCCTGGCGCCTGCCTTCTATATAACTCTCAAACAAAGCATGATATGGAGTCCATAAAGGAGAGCCAAAGTCCACATACACCGGCGCCAAATCTTCCTGCAGTACAGCCCGACTGTCTTCCAACTCTTTTAAAAATAATTCCAAATTAAAAAATTCCCCGCGGCCTAATACGCAAATTTTGCGCGCCGCCAAACCGCAGGGAATCAAATGACTTACTAATTTTTTTCCATCCGGAGTGAATACCGTATGCCCGGCATTGGCGCCGCCGGAAAAGCGGACAATTACGTCAAATTCCGACATCACCAAATCTATTACCTTGCCTTTGCCTTCGTCCCCCCAGTTGCCGCCAACTACGGTTAAAACTTGGGTTTGGTTAAATATTTTTTTGAGTTTTTCCCGCTGATAATCCATGAAAAATAGATTAAAGACACCTTAGATAATATATCACAAGTGCCGGATATAACAAAACCCTGCGACACGAATTGAGCCATCTAAAATGTAAGCTGTTTGTTGTGGTTGGGACATTTGTATGTAAGCGAATATCCCAGCAAACCAGACATTTCAGAAGTAGTGGCACATCGCCAATCCACAATTCACTAATAGACGCTTGAGCCAATTAAAATCGTGATAAGAGCGGTAAATTTATCCGAACTCCAACGGTGCTATCAGCAGGCTTAAAATATAGCTGAAAATATCTGAAAACTTACCAGCAAATGTCCCAACAGGCGGCGGTTATGCTTACTTTCTTAGATGACTAAATGCGCCCCACACCAAAGCCTTTCCTTGTACCCCCTTTAGGTTTGGGGGGTTAGGGAGAGGTTGGAGGGACTTCTCTCTTCCAAACTTCCAAGGGACTGTCGCCAACTGGGCTTTTTGATGCAAAGTGATATGTTTTGAGTAAAATTTTCAAAATAAACTTTTGATGTTTACCTGAAAGGCAAACAATCTCCCTTTAAGCGGATGATGGCAGACGAAGGCTGATAAAAAATAAAAGCATGGCTTTTTATTAATCTGTTCTCTTATTTTAAATCTGGTTATTTAGAAAATGGGATAACAAAACAAAACGGAATTAGATCTGACCATGGCATTTAGTGATCAAATCTCTTGAATTTTTTTATAAAGACAGTTTGTTTCTTTTTTAGTTTATCAAGAGGAACCTTTTTAGCTCTTAGCGGGTTTAGCTCGTTACCCTTGTTAACAGGAACCAAATGTATATGGATGTGGTCAACTCCAAAGCCTTCAATAGCTAATCCTGTACGCTTAGCCCCGGAGACGGATTTTAATATTCGCGCGGCTTTTTTTGCCAGAATAAATAATTCTATATACTGTGCATCGGACAGGTTAAAAACATCGGGCGCGTGTTTTTTTGGAATGAGCAATAAATGCCCGGGATTTATAGGGTTTGCATCCAGGAGAAGAATAAAATTTTTATCTTCCCAAACTTTTAAATTTTTTACCTTGTTGTTTATAATATCGCAAAAAATGCATTTCATAATCAAATATTAACATAACAATGTAATAAAAAAAAGGAATAACCACGACTAAATGGGTTATTTCTCAAAGAGCACCAGTTCTTGCAAGTGAAGCTGGATTCTTTTATTAAAGGCTACTCTATTATCACCGGGGCTTTGTTGTAATCTTCATTTTAATTGGCAAATGGCGAGGGCAAGACCGCTACTTAAGCAAGCTGCTCCTGGATGCTACAGGGCATTCGGCTCCGCATAATAAAAAAACTAGCTGGCTCTATCTGAAATTGAAATAAAAACACCCGTGAAGAGATGTCCGGTAAACGCGTCCACAGACGCGCGTCCAGAACACACTCTTCACGGGCCGCGAGGCAAAATTGCCACGCCAGAACTCATCTTAAGCTATGCCGTGATGGCTTTCGCCCAATCTTTTTCGGAGCGGCCTTCACGGTTTTGTTCCCGGTTTTGCCGGACAAACCCCAAGCTTGAGAACCAAGGCTGAATCGTTATGATGGCGGGCACACTGTGTTCCGGCATCATAACAACTTTCGCCCCGCTCTCCACGGCCTGCTTGAGCGTGTACTCAAGCAGGGACTTCAGTATGTCCGCTTTCCGAAAACGGTTTTCCCTAGTCGTCAGTTCGTCCACCAACAGCTTGTCGTCCTCCAGGCTGAATCGCGCGCAGCCATAGACTTCGTCGTCAACGGCAAACACCGCGAATTCGTCCAGCGAGCTGGCCACGTAGCTCCGGTATCCGCTCCCCACGACTTGGTGGCTCCCGGAAACCAGACGCGCTATCGCGGCAATGTCGCGAGACTCCGCTTTCCGCACGCCCTTGTACAGGGACGTTTCCGCGTAGACCATCACCCCCGCGCCATGGCAGGTGAACAGTTCTTCCAAAAGCGCGCCCTGGTGATGCGCGTTGACGATGTGCACCCGCTGCACGCCGTTACGGCAGGCCGAGACAGCGAGCTTGAGAACCAAACGCGCTTCTTCGGACAAGCAGGGCTCCGCGATGACACTTTCCGCCTGTTGGACGGAGAGGTCATCAAGGTTGCCGTGGCGAATGGTTTTAATGCTGTCGACGCCGCTGACCAGGCACAACTTGGAGGCTGACAGCTCCCCCGCCTTTGTTGCCAGGTCCTTATCCGAATGCAACTTGAGACAACAGCACCCCGCCGCCTCAAAGATGCGCAGGAACTGCCTGTTGTTGCCAAACGCGACCGTAATCTTCACGCCCAGCTGGGACATAAGCTTGATGTCTTCGACTAAGAACTCCACATCGGCCTCTTTGACCGAACCGATAGGAGCAAAGCCGAGCACCAAGGTCTTGTTCTGCCACAGCGAGAGATAGTAAAAGGCTTCGCGAATGGCTTCAGCCATTAGGAGTTTCATCTCTCACCTCCGCAGATTCTGCGAATTAGTTCCGCGTAGCGTTCCACCACGCTGTCCTGCAGATACCGGCAGTCGACAAACTCGTTCGGTTTGTGCGCCTGCTGAATACTTCCGATACCGCAAATGACCGACTGCGAGCCGGCCCGGTTGAACACCCCGCCCTCGGTGTTGAAAGACGTAGAGCAGGGCTGACTGCCCATAACCGCCGAAACTTCCCGCGCTATCACCGACTCCGCGTCGGTAAAAAACGGCAGCGAAGGAGGACGCACGGGCGAGAGCTTTACGGCAATACCGTTAATCTCGCCTTCCGGCGCGACATGCCTTTGCAACGCCTGAATCACGTCCTTAACATCCTGTCCGGGAATCGGACGGATGTCAAAGTCAACAGCACAGTAGTCGGCAATGACGTTCTTAGCCGACCCGTTGCCGGTGTCTATCCGCCCGACGTTCATGGTCGGGTAAGCGGGAGTCAGACGGGTGTCGCGAATAGATTCCAATGCCTGCTTGAACTCCATCAGGCGTTGGATTACTGTGGGCAAAGCCCGCTCAACCACATTCCTGCCCTTGGCGGGATCGGAACTGTGGCCGCGCGCGCCCCTCAGGACCGCTTGCATGAATACGTACCCTTTGTGCAGGTTAACCGGCCTGAGCTCCGTGGGTTCGCCGATAACAATCATTTCCGCGACCGCGCCTTTGGCTGCTACCAGGCGCCTGGCGCCAATACAGCCGACTTCCTCGTCACTCGTAAACATCAGAGCAACAGGACTCTTTAAGGCGACAACCGGGATTTGCATGGCGGCGGACATGGCGACTGCCAAAAAACCCTTCATGTCGCATACGCCCATGCCGTAAAACCTTCCGCCGCGTTCAGTGAGAGTGAGAGGGTTGCTAATCCACTCTTTCTCGCTATACGGGACGGTGTCCAGGTGTCCGCTCAAGGCGAGCTTAGGTGTATCGCCGCCCTTATAGGCGACAACATTGACCTTCTCAACTCCCTTGAGGGAATACGCGTTTTGGTGTACCTGGAAGCCGTTAGCATCCAGGATGTTGCTTGCGAAGTCAGCAATCTCTCTTGTCGATTGATTACTGACACTGGGCCGACGGATAAGCTCGGCGGCCAACTGTAAGACCCCCATAGCTTTAACACCCCCCTTAAGGATGGATTTAGCAGCGACTGCAAACAAAACGCAATATAAAGGTTCCACCGGAGCTTAAACTCTCTAGGTATTGAACCTATATTAGCTCCTCGGCTCGCTCATCCCGATAAAATCGGGACGGACTCGCTCTACGTCGCTAATAAAAAAATAAACCCCTGAATTACTGAGGATTTTGTTTTTATATGCGTTAATTTGACACCCGCTAACCAACTATAGCTTACTATTAAAAGTTATAAAAAGCAAACTAAAATAAACCTAAAAATACTTTTTTAAGCCGTAAATAAGCGGTTATTTATAGTACGCTAGATGTTGTAAGAATACTTCAAGGCGGCCTCAGCTAGCAGACCCGTGGTATCAAAAAGCGGCAAACTGCAATCTTTTTCGGAAAAAGCCAAAGGAAGTTCGGTACAGCCCAAAATTACCGCTTGCGCTCCGGCTTGGGCGTAGCGTTTGGCAATATTATTCAGGGATTCTATCTCATTTGCCCCTTGAGTTCCCGAAATTACATGGCCAATAACCTGGGTAACCTGTTGCTGTTCCGCGTCCGTGGTCGACAACGTGCCAATATTATTTTTGGCAAAAATATCTTCGTAAAGATGAAACTGCTTTGTGCTTTGGGAGTTAAGCAAACCTACTTTGGAGAAACCCGCGTCTTTAACCGCTTTTGCCGTAACTTCCAAAATGCTTAAAATAGGAACTTGTACGGAGGCTTGCATTTCTTTATAAAAATGATGCGCCGTGTTGCAGGGTATGACAATAAAATCGCTTCCCGCTTTGGCCAAATTTTGAATCGCGGCTATCATTTGCGACTTCACGCTTTCCGGGTCGAGAAAACCGGTTTCGTTAAAACCCGTAACCGGCAGATTATAAATCCACATTGCCGGAAAATCGTCGTCTTCCTCGGCATGATATGTTTTTTGCGCGATGCTTACCACCCGCGTATAAAAATCCGCGCTGGCCGCCGCGCCCATTCCGCCCAAAACTCCCATACTTTTAAAATTTTTCTTTGATGATTGGTTCATAATAAAAAAATTATAACAACTTATATAAAAAAAGAAAAGGGGGCAGGCGAAAGGATTGTCCAGTCGCCTGCTCCCAGGTTGCCGGCTGTGCGGCGCGTGATGCGGTGTTTAGAACACGTCCTCGGGGCGAAGCCGCCTCCACTGCCCGCTGAGGTCGTACAGCACGGCCTCAATACGGAGGTTCGGCACCACCTTGCGGGCGATGCGGATCAGTGCCCGCTGTTCCGGAGCGTAGAACTCCGGCAGGACGTTGACGGCGCGGGTAAAGCCAAGGTCGTGCTTGAGCTTGGCCAAACCGAGGTCGTAAAGCAGACAGATCGGCTGTGCGGCCGCCACTGCCTTACTGCCGTTAGGTACCGTTAGCGGGTACCCACTGCAGTTCCAGCGGTGCTGTGTGTAGCGCGCCCGGTGCCGCCGGGAAAGCGCCTCGCGAGACGAGAGGACGGAGAGAACCTCGCGTCCCGGTTCCGCCATTGCCGATTCCAGAACGGTAATACATGCCTGCGGACAAAAGTCCGCAATAACAGGCATTTCCCGTTCAGCCGCGTGCACCAGCTCCACTGGATGAACGTCGTCCACCAGGAGCATGGTATGGCTTCCCGTCTCCCGAAGTTGCGTAAGCAGTTGCCAGCCGAGGACCGACCACGTTGTCGGCCCCTTGGAAGAGTAAAAGTGACCGCCTTCCCAGACGGTACCTCCTACCTCTTCCCTCATACAGCGGCAGATCTTTCTGCCGCTCCACATTTGCTCTGACATACAGTCCTCCTGCAATCATCACACTGTTGATAGTTGCAACGCCCAAATTACTGGCGCCGCTTTTCCTTGATCTTCCGCTACATAGCATCAATGGTCTTGATGCCAAGGAGCGAAAGCGCCCAGCGCAGGGCTTCGGCCGATGCTTGCACAAGGGCCAGCCGCTGTTGAGCGACTTCTTGGTTCGCCGAAAGCACAGGGATCTTCTGGTAAAACACATTGAAGTCCCGTGCCAGTTTGAGCATATGGTTAGCCACGACGCTGGGATCATATGAGCCGGCCGCGCTTTGAATAGTCCGCGGCAAGTCCAAAATGTCCAGCGCCAGCGCCCGCTCTTCCAGTTCGCCGAGATTGGCGAATGACTCCGCGACCGCCATACCGTTCGACTTTGCCCGCGACAGAATGCTTTGGGCACGCGCGAACGCATACAAACAATACGGTCCGGTGTCGCCCTCGAACGACAACGATTCCTTCGGATTGAATTTGATCGTTGTGTTCGGGTCGAAGCGGAGGAGATAAAACTTAATCGCCGCAATGGCAATCTTCTCCGCCCGCATGGCGACTTCTTCTTCCGAAATGGTATCTGCCGAATGCCGTTCGCGTACGGCCGCGGTGGCCATGCTGGCCATGTCATCGGCCAGGTCGTCCGCGTCCACCACGGTTCCTTCCCGCGACTTCATCTTGCCGTCGGGGAGCTCGACCATGGCGTACGAACGGTGATACAGCATCGGCGCCCACGGATATCCGAGAGCGCGAAGCGCGGCGAACAAGGTCTGGAAGTGATTCCTCTGCTCGTTCGCAACCACATAGATGGAACGGTCGATGTGAAAGTCTTCCACTTTCATCACGGCCGTACCAAGGTCCTGGGTAATGTAGATGGCGGTGCCATCACCCCGCAGGAAAGTCGCATAGCGCTCTTCGCCCTCACGGCCCTTGCCGAACTGTTCGGAATCCAGCGGGAACACTACCCGCCCGTCTTCCAAACGGACGAACACGCCTTTGTCCAAGCCCTTCTGCACAATATCTTTACCAAGCAGGTAGAGTTCGGACTCGCGGTACTCCTTGTCGAAGCGGAAACCAAAACGGTCGTAGGTCTGGGCGAAGCCCGCGTAAACCCACTCGTTCATGGCTTGCCACAACGCCTTGACCGCAGAGCCCCCTTCTTCCCAGAGCCGGAGCATGCTTTGCGCTTCCTGCTCAAGAGAGGGGTTGGTCTTCGCCTCCAGAGAAAAGCGGACGTACCAACCACCGACGAAGTGGTCACCCTTTTTGCCGGCAGACTCGGGTGTAGCGCCGGCGGCGAACCGTTGCCACGCGACCATGGACTTGCAGATGTGCACTCCACGATCGTTGACCAGGTTGGCGCGCACGACATCGTAGCCGGCCGCTTCCAGAATGTTGGCAAGCGAGGAGCCAAGAGCGCCATTGCGCAAATGCCCCAAGTGAAGAGGCTTGTTCGTGTTGGGCGATAGATATTCCACCATCACCCTCTGCCCTTGCGGCAGGCGAGCGTTCTTGTCCGCCGCGGCTTTGACAGCCTCGGCAAACAGAACTTCGGGCCTCAGCCGGATGTTAACAAAGCCGCCGACCGCGGTGGCCTCAGCGACTTCGCCGTAAACGCTTGCGGCCTCGGCGATTGCCTGAGCAATCTCCCCGGCCGGGCGTCGTAATTCTTTTGCTAAAACCCCGCAGTTCAGAGCGTAATCGCCCAACTTCTGGTCAGGCGGGCGCCTGAACGCGGGGACCTTCAAGGTGAATTCCGGGAACGCTTCCCGGACTACACCTTCCAGTACACTAAACATAAGACCTCCTAGAAGATCTGACCAAAAGACTTTGGACATACCAAGAACTGCATGGCCTATCCAAAACCCGAAACCTGGTCAAAGTCTCGGATTCTGACGGAAACAAACTTTCCGGCAAAATTCTCAACTCTGCCTTATTCAGTAAACTTAATCGATAATTATACCATAAATAAGACCAAAAGCAAGAGTCTGGAGAGTTAACACCTATGGGTTACGAATTGGACAACCTATGGGTAACGGTGTTCACTAAGGGTAAAGGAGAAATTAAGGATTTATGCCTAAAACCAGCCCTTACCCTAAACAATTAAGAATTAGGT
>JAJYWK010000036.1 GCA_021791515.1 bacterium
GGAGTTTAAAAAGGAATACCGAAATGTCGACGCTTTGTTAATTGATGATATTCAATTTATGGCCGGCAAGGAAGGGTTTCAAGAGGAGTTTTTCCATACCTTTAACGAACTGCGCGACAAAGGCAAGCAAATTATCATAACCTCTGACCGCCCTCCAAAAGAAATACCCGCCATTGAACAGCGTTTGGTCTCCCGTTTTGAGTGGGGGATGATTGCCGATATCCAGGCGCCGGATTTGGAAACCCGCATGGCGATTTTGCGCGCAAAAATGGAAAAGCGGGGGGCCAGTTTAAATGAAGACATCCTTTTTTATATTGCCGAAAATGTTCAAAGCAATATTCGCGAACTGGAAGGCGCGCTTAACCGGCTGGCTGTTTACCAACAAATGGATAACCGGGGGCTAGTGCTGGAGCAGGCTAAAACCATATTGGCTAATATTATCAACAACAAAAAAAGAGTAACTTCGGCAAAAAAAATCTCTGAGTCTGTGGCAGAATTCTATAATATTTCCATGGATGATTTAATAAAACAGTCTAGAAAAAAAGAGTTTGTTAAACCCCGCCAAATTGCCATGTATTTAATTAGAAAAGAGTTGGACAACTCTTTTCCCTCAATAGGGGATTTTTTTGGGGGGCGCGACCACACAACCGTGATGCACGCGGTGGACAAAGTGGGGAAACTTATTTCCAGCAAGCCGAATTTTAAACAAGAAGTGGATTTAATTCTTGATAAACTGTTTACTTAAACACACACCTTCTATCAAACCTCCTTCCCCCGCCCAAAAACCCACAACCCAACCACCCAGTTATCCACCACCAACTCTCCAACTTAACCCCAAAACCCTGCAAAAAAACCACTATCCACAAAAACACACCCCTTATTACTATAATCAATTCTATATAATTAAAAACTTATTATGAAAATAATATGCACCCAAGAAAACCTCAAAGCCGGACTCTTGGCCACCAGTAGGGTTGTTTCATCTTCTAACACCCTACCCATCCTGTCTAACCTGCTTATAAAAACAGAGAATGGGATGCTTCGGATTTCTTCGACAAACTTGGAAATCGCGATTACTACCTTGGTCCGCTGCAAAATCGAGGAAGACGGAGGGGTTACGGTTTCCAGCAAAACCATTAATGATTTAATTGGAAACCTTCCTAACAAAAACATTACCTTACAAACCCAAGAAGGCGCGCTAAGTGTGGAGGCGGAGAACTATCACACCACAATAAAAACCCTGCCTGTAGAAGATTTTCCTTTAATACCAACCATAGAAGAAAAAAACAAAATCAGCACAGACGCGCAAAATCTAAAAAAATCCCTTGATCAAACAGTTTTTGCGACCTCTTTAAATCAAACCCAGCCAGAAATTTCGGGCGTGCTGTTCAGCCAGGAAAATAAACAACTTAGGGTTGTGGCAACCGACCGCTACCGCCTGGCGGAAAAAATTATAGAACTACAAAAACCTAACCAAAACCCCAGCGAAGTGATTGTTCCCCAGAGAACCGTGGTGGAATTAGGAAGGGTTATAGGGGGGCAGAGTGGGGATGTGGAAGTGGTTATTGGGGAAAACCAAATCCGTTTTGGTTTTAATGACACCCAAATTATCAGCCGGCTGATTGATGGCCAGTATCCGGACTACAGACAAATTATTCCAACAGAATTTAAAACCACCTGTGTAGTGGAAAAAAACGAATTGATTAACGCCTTGAAAACCGTGGGGGTATTTGGACAAGGGTCGAACAGTATAAAATTTTTAGCCAGGCCCAAGGAAGGAAGTGTGCGGCTAAGCGCGGAATCTTCAGAGTTGGGGAAAAGCGAGGTTGATTTGGGAGCAGAGGCAGAGGGGGAAGACGCAACCTTGGTATTAAATCATCATTATTTGCTTGACTGCCTGTCGGTTTTGGAAAGCCAAAAAGTAAGAATAAAAATTATTGACGAAAACTCTCCAACCCTGATGGTGGCAGAGGGGCAAACCAACTATCTTTATTTAGTGATGCCAATTAAATCATAAATACATGAGAATAAAAAACATTCAAATAAAGAATTTTCGAAATTACCCCAGTTTGGAAATAGAAATCAATAATGATGTGGTGGTATTAAGCGGGCCCAACGCGGTAGGCAAAACCAACCTGCTTGAATCGGTGTATTTTGCGTCCTTGTTTAAATCTTTCCGTGACGACACCGAATTTATTTTTTTAAAGGACGCTAATTCCCTTGAGTTGAAATTGGTTTTGGAAAAGGACGGCGAGGATCACGAGCTGCAGATATTTTTGGAAAAGAAGGGGAAAATTTACGCCAATTTTTTGATCGACGGGGTAAAAAAGAAACGGCGCCAGGCCCAGGGGTTTATGAGTGTGGTAGTTTTTGAACCAACCGATGTTGATATGTTCAGCAAGCCGCCGGACGTAAGGAGAAAGTATTTAAATATGGTGCTTTCCCAAAAAAGTTTGGAATATTTGGAAGATTTAGGAAGTTATAAAAAAGTTTTGTACCAAAAAACCCGACTGCTTGCAGACTTAAAAGCCGGCAAAAGCCAGGGGCGGGATTTAAATTCCTGGAATGAGCAATTGGCAGAACTGGGTTCCCGTATAATTTTAGAGAGGAAAAAGTTTATTAGTTTTTTAAACACCAGTATTTCGGAGATTTATACCACCATTTCCGGCTTTCACCGCTCCGTGGAAGTGGAATACCAAACCTTGGCCGGTGAAACCATGGAAGAGGTTCTTAGCAGCTTTAGGGAAAAACTAGCCTTGGCGCAGCCGAGGGAGTTGGCTTCGGGCTCTTGTTTGGTTGGGCCGCATCGGGATGATTTTTCCTTAAAGAGCGAAGGTTTGTTTCTCTCGCCGTTTTCTTCCCGCGGGGAGCTTAGAAGTCAGGTTTTGGCGTTAAAGATTTTGGAGCTGGAGTATTTAAGCCAGGGCGACGATAAGCCGATCTTGCTTTTAGACGACGTGCTTTCAGAGCTGGATGAAACCCGCAGGACCTTTTTGCTTAAATATTTACAGGGCAAGTTTCAGACCTTTATTACCACAACCCATCCGTTGGAGATGCCGGCACAGCATATTACTCTTACTCCGGTTATGGAGGAAGAGGAAGCCATTGAACAAAATTAAAATTATGTTTTTGTATGACAAATAGAAACAAAATTCAAAAAGGGTTTGTAAAAATTGACAGACTAATCAAGCAAAACGCCAAAGAAAAAAAGATTGACGAGGCCTTGTATCGCTATAAAACCTTAAAATCCTGGCAGAAAATTGCGGGCAGTTTTGTGGAAGAAGCCGCCAGGCTTACCCAGGCGGTGGATTTTAAAAAGGGCGTGCTGGTGGTGGCCAGTTTATCCCGCGAGGCGGCTTTTAAGCTTCGTTTATTTGTAGATAAGATAATCCAGGCCTTAAACGAACTTATGGGAGTCAAAGTGGTTTTTGCTATCAGGTTTGAGGTGTGAGCAAAGTTTGGCAGAATCACATTAATTAACGGCCGTTAACTAATGTGATTGTATTTTGACCCCCCTTTAAGTTTTATATGATTATGCCCTACTTTTTATCAGGCAACAATTTATCGAATAATCAAGCGGTAACCATTGCCGGCGAGGAAGCCCGGCATATTTTACTTAGTTTTCGCGTGAGAAAAGGGGAGAAGATAAAAATTCAGGGGCCGGATGAGAAAAGGTATTTGACCGAGGTGGTGGATGTCGGCAAAAATCAATTGATTGTAAAAGTCTTAGAGAGGTTGTCTGTTCCCATAGAGCCAAAAATTTCCACCACCCTTTTTCAATCGGCTGTTTCGGAAAAGGCGCTGGATTTCATTTTTCAAAAAGGCACCGAGCTTGGCTTAGGCCGGATAATTTTATTTAATTCCAAGAACACCGCGACTAAATTATCAAAAGAAGTTTTCAAGCGCAAAGAGGAGCGCTGGCAAAAAATTTTGCAGGAGGCCGCCAAGCAATGTGAACGAGTCAGGCCGCCGGTTTTGGAGTTTGGGGGTGATGTTGCACAGATTTTGGAAAAAGCCAGCCACCTCAACCAAGTTTTTCTTACGGACCCGTCTGGAAATAATCTAAAATCTGCAATCCCAAATCTAAAATCCCCAAAGAGCATCGGTTTGGTTGTCGGCCCCGAAGGCGGTTTTGCCTCGGAAGAAGTCGCGCGGTTTAAATCCTCGCCTAACTGTACCGCAATATCCTTGGGCCCCATTCTCCTTAGGGCCGAAACCGCGGCTTTGGCAGCCGCAAGCCTCATAACCAATCTGTTTTAAAAAAACTTCCACCCAAGAGAGTGGAAGTTTTTATTTTGGAAAACAAATTATCTTTCCCTGACTTTTTTTACCAGCTCGCTGGAGCTTTGAATTTTGTCACCTAAGTTAAACACCATTTTAATGCCTAATTTATCGCAGAGTTGGTATTCAGGGATATTGTCATGTTTCCGGTCCCCACCGTTAGCAAAAATATTCGGCCTTAGCTCTTCCAGCTCGGCACAAACTGACATGTCAGTAGGGCTCGCAGGATGATTGGTAATCATTACGTCATCCACATGACGAAGCGCCTTAATAATCGCGGCCCGCTCGTTTTCGGCCATAAAGGCAAAACCTTTTTTTGCCACTAACCAGTTATCATTATTTATAATAACCACTAATCGGTCGCCAAGCTTTTTGGCCCTTTCCATCAATTCAACATGGCCAATGTGAACAGGGTCAAACCCGCCAGAAACAGCAACGGTTATTATTTTAGAGTTATTAATGGTGGGCATTGTCGGGTGGGTGAACTTGTTCGTATAAATCCAAAATTATTTTTTCAATCCCAGCCGGGTTGGGGACATTGCAGAACTCAAAGCGATCAACCGTGCCCGCAGTTTGGACATAAACATCGCCATAGTCAAAAATTGTGCCCAGTACGCCGTTGGTTTGGCTGGTTACATCCTCGATTTTATCTATATGAAGCTCAGAAACTGTGTGGGAAAACAGCCCGATTTGGTCTATGTCCACAATCCTCAAATTGGTAATGACTTGGATGTTTAAATAGTAAATAACAAAAATTACAAATAAAGCCAGCGTTAAAAACAAGGTATAGACTTGAGTAAATAATAAAGTTATCGGCCCAAACGAACCCTCATAAAGATTTGGCAGGTAGTTGTGTCCAAGGCGATTGAATAAAATCAGGGCCGCGGCAAAAAATACCCAGACCAAAATTTTTAACGTTAAATAAACCCAGTGTTCACGCACCACCAAATAGATGGTTTCATCGGCTTGCTGGCTCGGAAAAAGCTTTTTTGACATAAACATACCCAGTATATCAACTTCCAATCACAAACGCCTTTTTAGCGTTCATAAAAGAATTAATTATTAATTTCATTTATCAATAATTTATTAAAAATAATCTCCTAAGGCGTTTGTTTGGCTGCCGCTTAAATAACTGTTAAAGTTTTAAACACCGCAAACCCCCTGCTTAATGATTTTTTTTCGATGACTTAACAAGTGGCAGCAATTGGAAGTTGTATTACTGGGCATAAAATTTACGCGGCCAAAATGCCGGCTAAAATTTGATGGCTTTGGTTTAGGATGTTAATAAACATAAAAGCAAAAATTATGGATGTCAGCAAGGCCGCGGGAGTTGATCTTCCATAGCGGATCAAAATATAAACGCCGAAAATGGCAAAAAAAGTCAATACGGCAACCAGGGCATAATAAACGCCGGCAATCAGCAAGTTAACTGGGTTGGAGAGGTTCATAGTAAAAATTTAAAACGCAAAAATCAAAATGAAAAATTTATGAGCCGTTTTGCGGCAACTATAACAGGGTTTTTTGCTCGGTTGATGGCGGTGGAGTCAGTCCCAAATGTTTGTAGGCGGTCTCGGTGGCCACCCGCCCTTTGGGGGTTTTGGCCAAAAATCCCAGGCGAATTAAGAATGGTTCGTGAATGTCGGTAATGGTGTCCTCTTCTTCCCCTGTGGCCGCGGCCAAGGTGTTTAGTCCAACCGGTCCGCCCCTGAATTTATGAATTAAAGTTTCCAGGATCCGCCGGTCGTTTTTATCCAGGCCCATGCCGTCTACCTCTAAAAGTTCCAGGGCTTTTTTTGCCACCTCTTGATTTATTGTATCATGGCTGTGAACCTGGGCGAAATCACGCACGCGTTTAAGCAGGCGATTGGCAATGCGGGGGGTAAAACGGCTGCGCGTGGATAATTCTTCTGCCGCATCCGCCTGTATGTTGGCGCCCAGGATTTTTCCGCTGCGGAAAATGATTTTTTGAAGCTCCTTTGGCTCATAATATTCCAGCCGGTACGTGGCGCCGAACCGGTCGCGCAGCGGGGAAGAGAGCAGTCCAATTCGGGTGGTGGCGCCGATTAAGGTAAATTTGGGAAGCTCCATTCGAATACTGCGGGCGCCCGGCCCTTTGCCCAAAATAATATCCAAGACATGGTCTTCCATTGCCGGATACAAAATTTCTTCCACGGCTTTATTCAGGCGGTGGATTTCATCTATAAATAAAACATCCCCTTCGCTAAGGTTGGTAAGCAGCGAGGCCAAGTCGCCGGCTTTTTCAATCGCCGGACCGGAGGTAACTTTAATGTTGCTGCCCATTTCCCTGGCAATAATAAACGCCAGCGTGGTTTTGCCCAAGCCCGGGGGGCCGTAAAATAATAAATGCTCTAAAGCTTCGCCGCGCTGTTTGGCCGCGGTAAGCACTATATTTAAATTATTTTTTACCGCCTCTTGGCCCACGTACTCCAAAAGCGTCTGCGGCCTTAAGGTCTGTTCAATAATAATTTCTTCCGCGTCTGGAGCGGAGGCGTCGAGCGGGGCGGCATCTTCTGCGGTTTTGTTGGATTTAATCATAGTAGTAGGACTTACGCACTGGCCAAGTTCGAGGCATTTTCCGAGGATTTTTGGAGGCGTAGCCAGGCTACGCCGATAAAAACCGCAGGAAAATAACGAAGAAATTGGCCAGAGCCGCTTTTATGGGTCGGGCTTTGCCCGCCTAAAAAAGCGGCGGTGCGTAAGTCCTAGTTAGTTTGATTGTACTGGATTTGGGGTAAGATTTGAAGCCGGAGCGCCGGTGCTGCTTACAAAGCTTTCAGTTTTATGAAACAGAGCCGGGGACAGGTAGATGGAGTTAAAGGTGGAGGTTGAAGTTTTTCCGTCTTTAGTGACTATTCTGGTCCAGGAAGCCTTCATGCTGCCGTCCTCTTTTCTGTCCCATTGTATGGGTTTTTCTAAAATAACCTGGCGGCCATCTTTACTGCCATAAAAATCAAAGATTAGCGTGTTTTTGTCTTTTATGTAAGGCCAAATTAATACGGCTCCGGGGGTGTTGTTAATAAATTTTAAATCGACAGAGCCGGGATAGATGGTGGCATCCGTGCCCTGGGGGGAGTAGTACTGCACGGCATAGGCATGGTTTTTTCTTTGGGTAATCGGCAGGCCGGCTTTCATGGCCGCGCGGAAAGCGGTGGAAGAAACCTGGCAAAGCCCGCCGCCGAATTCCGGCACCGTGCCATCCTTTTTTATTACCAGTTCGGGTAAAAAGCCGTGTTCGCCGTCCACCTCGCCCAGAAATTTGTTAAAACTGAATTCCTCGCCCTGGGGAATAATTATGCCTTTAAATTTTTCCACGCCCACGGCAATATTGTGGCGGCGATTTTTGGGGCTGCCGCTGAAATTAGAAACGCCTTGGGCGATTAGTTTGTTTATTCCAAGGTTATTTAAATCTGCCAGGCTAGTTTTGGGGCTGGTGTCATAAACCACCAGTTCAACTGACGCGCTTTTGGCTTCTAAAGCCTGCAGGGCTCTTTGCGTGCTTTGGTAAGCGTCTAATTTTAAGCCGTCCTGCGGCGGAGTGAATTCAGCGGCGCGGCTGTTTTCAATTTTTAATATTGGCTCGGTGGTAGTGGCGTTAATTTCCGAGCTTAGATTGTTAATATAACCGTAAACGGCGGCCAGGTTATAGCGATAAGTGGTTTTTGGAGTAATTGTTTGCCGGCTGTTTAGCCCCAGCATTTGAAGCAGTTGAATTTTGGGCTCCTCGGGCGCTGTGGCCAATATTGGGCTGGGGGTAAAAACAGTTTTTCCCTTAAGGCCGTTTAATTCGGCTTGGGTTAAATCGAAATTTTTGTTG
>JAJYWK010000008.1 GCA_021791515.1 bacterium
AGCCCGAAGCGGTCCAGGTGGACAGAAACGTGGACGAGATGGGCGTTTTGCTTTCCGTGAAAGTCGGAGACGGAGATGCGGGCATCGTAATCGGAAAAGAAGGCCGCGGCATCCAGGCGCTCCGGACAATCATGAATACTGTCGGCCGCCGGGTCAATGCCAGGGTTAATATAAAACTTTTGGTACCGGAACTGGCGGGCCATACCCGTCACAGCGAAATTGATTAACAAGTAAAGACAGTCCGGCGGCCAACTACCGCCGGACTGCCTACAGACTAACATGAACACATACAAGGCAGGCAATGAGATAGAAAAGAAAGCCTACGACCGTTTACTCGCCCAGCGCTACTGGGTCGAGAAAACCAGACGGGCGAAATTCCAGCCGCAGGACTTTTTTTACTGCTGGGATTTTATAGCAGTAAATGAAAAACACATTAGATTTATCCAAGTTAGCGGCAAGCCGTTCACCCAAAGGTCGAGGGCCGACAAAGAACGGATGCTGGCCTTCCCAAAACCGCAGGGAACCATAAAAGAATACTGGTATTGGGACGAAAAAAATGAAAGATTCGAAATTCAAACCATATGATTAAAACCAGGCTTGAAACTTTGGAAGACCTGCACAATATGGCTCAGGAAGATCTTATTCGGGGACAAATAAAAATCAGGAACTTGCATGAACTAAAAGATGATGACGTGGTGGAGGGTTTCCAGAAGAAGGGTCTTTATGGGGATTACACGCAGGCGACCAAATGGGATGTGATGGATCAGGAAAAGAAAGAAATCAACCGCATTACCAAAGTTTTGAGAACAATAGAAACCATGATTGAGCAGGAGAAAAAACACCCTAACTAAATTGTAAAAAACACATGGACAAAAACATAAAGGGAATAAAAATAAGCGGACTTAAACACCCCAAATACAATCCGCGGGAAATAAACCGGGAAGACCTGGACGCCCTGAAGCGCTCCATCGAAAAATTCGGGCTGCGCGGACTGATAACCATCAACACCCACAAAGGCCGTGAGAACATTATTGTAGGCGGCAACCTTACAATAATGGCTTTGAAGGAACTAGACTGGGAGATGCTGCCCGAAAAAAATGCCGACTTCATAGACCTGAAATTAGAAGACGAGCAGGCGCTTAATGTTGCCCTAAACAAGCTGGCACAGAATCGGGAATGGAACGACGAAAGACTGGCAGAAATTATGTGGAATTTAAACCACAGTGGGTACGATACCAGCTACACCGGATTCGGCGAAGTGGAAATCAGCAACTTGCTGGACAGCCAAATATTAAACGAGCCGGATGAGGAAGAAGAAAAGACTCCTGAGGAAGAATACCAGGATATTAAAAAGCCGGAATCAAAATACGGTGAAATTTACCAGCTCGGGCGGCACCGGCTTATGTGCGGCGATGCGACAAAGATTGAAGACATAAAAAAACTTTTGGGATCAGCCAAGGCGGATATGGTATTTACCGACCCGCCATATAACGTCGCCCACGTCAGTCATGAAAAGAAAGGAAAATTTCCGACAGAGCAGGGAAAAATTCTTGGCGACCAGCAGAGCCAGGAAGAGTTCCAAGGCTTCAGCCAAAAGGTCTTTGCCAACTACTACGAAATTATGAAACCTGGAGCGGTTATTTATGCCTGCACGGGGTATTCAAGTTACCCGCTATGGTATTACGAAATGCTGAATGCGGGCTTTGAATTTTCCTCCACGATCGTTTGGGTAAAGCCTTCCTTCGCCATTGGCTGGGGTGATTACAAAAAGCAGTACGAGCAGGTAATGAAAGCCAGGCGGAGCAAGGGCAAAACCAAAGCCCAGCCGATTATGTATGGCTGGAAAAAAGGTGAACGCCATTTTTACTACGGCGACAACAACGAAAGTGACGTGTGGGACATGCCCCGAAAGGCCATCACCAAAATGGCTCACCCCACCGAAAAGCCGGAATGGCTGATTATGCGGGCCATTAAAAATTCCAGCCGGGTAAGCCAAATGGTGGTCGATTTCTTCGGCGGATCAGGCAGTACCCTGTTCGCCGCAAACAAGCTGGAACGCACCTGCTACTTGTTGGAACTGGACCCCCGCTGGTGCGACGTTATCCGGAAACGCTGGGAGAAAGTTAAGCTAAAAGAATAAATATGTCCCTGCCAACCCTTACGACATCCAAGATGCCTAACGAAACCGAACAGCAGTATTCTGCTTGGCTTTTGTATTGCGAAGCAGGAAGCATTGATAAGCTCATTAGGCAATGGAACGCCCTCAACCAAAACCCAACCAAAACCCAACCAGAATTTGAGCCGTTTCTTCATAAACTAGCCGAACTTCCTAATCGCTGGTCAATCGTACAATGGTCAAAAAAATATCGCTGGGTCCAGCGCACCGATTTAAAATTGACTGAAGATGTTGAGGCTATCCGGGAAAAGATAAAGAAAATTACATCGGCCAAAAAACATAAAATAGCAGAAAACTTTGAACGAATCATAAACAGAAGGCTTAAACAGTTGCGCGATGGTGAAATAGTAACAGGTAATGACCTAAAACAGGCATGGGAGATGTTACGCACCGAACTTGGCGAGACCATCGGCAAACATGAACTCGATATCCGGGAAGAAGATCAAAAACCGCCGACCGAAGAAGAAATGGCCGGAATTGGAGACATCAGTCAAGCATTCAAGGCATTTTATGAACAACAATGGAAACGACCCGGAAAAGAAACTGGTCACCTATTGGGTAACAAAAAACAAGATAAAAAATGAGAGCGGCGAATTGATAGAATTCGGCGACCACCGTTTCCTTTGGGAAATTTATGACGACCAAAACCCGGTGCTCGTACTGCGCAAAGGGTCGCAAATCGGCGCCAGCACAATGGAAGTCCTGAAAACTTTTCACGCAGCCCGCTTCTGGGGAATTAACCAGATTTATACCTTACCGACCGTGGATGACGTAGCCGAGTTCGTAAAAAGCAAAGTTAACCGCATCCTGAAAGTTAATCCCTGCATCAGGCAAGGCGTGAGTTCAAAGGACGTAGATTCCGTTGAGCAAAAACAAATTGGCAAAGCCTTCCTGTTTTTCAAAGGTACCTACACGGAAAAGGAAGCGATAATGCTGACTTCCGACCGCAACATCCATGACGAGCTGGACAAATCCAAGCCGGAAGTTATTCGGGATTACATGAGCCGCATCGGCTTCTCCAAAATACGCAGCCAGCATTACTTCTCCACCCCGACAATCCCAGATGTAGGCGTAGATAAACTATTCGCACAATCAGACCAAAAATACTGGCGCTTTAACTGTCCGCATTGCAGATACCGCCAGCACATGGAATGGGATAAAAATCTCGACCGGGAACGAAAAATATATGTCTGCCAGAAATGCCGCAAGGAAATTACATCAAGACAGGTTTGCGACCTGGGAGAATGGGAAGCAAAATTCCCAAGCGAATCAATAAGCGGTTACTGGATAAACCAGATGATGTGCCCGTGGAGAACTGCGGCCGACTTAATCAAGGAAGAGTCCCTGGCAGAAGACACCCAGTATTTTTATAACTTCGTCCTGGGCCTGCCTTACCTCTCAGCCGACCTCCGCATTCCGGCCAGCCTGTTCCTGAAAAATCTTACTGAAATCAACGCAGCATCCGAAGGAGACAACGTTATGGGAGCGGACACCGGCAACGAAAACCACGTGGTGATAGGAAACAAGAAAGGTATATTCTGGATGGGTAAACTTAAAGACCGGCCCAACCGGACCCGCTGGCAACAGATGGCGGAACTCATCCAATTTTACGACATCAGGACTTGCGTGGTGGATGCCATGCCCTGGACCGAAGAAGCTTTGCTTCTTGCCAAAAAATTCCCTTACCGGGTCTTTGTAAATTTTTATAAGGAAGATCCGAAGATGCTGGAAGTCGTCCGCTGGAACGATGATAAAGAAGGCGAAGAAAAAGAATTTGAAGAAGAGGTCAAAGTGCTGACTTCCCGAAACAGAATTATTGACGACACCATATCCTCCTTAAGGCGCGGGGAAATAAAATTCGACATAGAAAAAGACTACCCCGCTTTCCGCTTGCTCATTGATCACGCCCAGACAATGTACTCGCGCACAGTAACCGACAAACTTGGACAGGAAAAGCGCGAATGGGAATCCACCACCGGCGAAGACCACCTGTGGCACGCATTAATCTATTGGCACATTGCATTAAAAAAGCGAAATAAATATGAACCCAACCGTTAAAAATTCAACCGGCAGCAACACAAAAAGGTCAAAATTAGTTGAAAAAGAGGTAAGAAAAAAGTTAAGTCAGGAAGATGAAACCCTGACCCTTGTAGATATTGCAGCTGGCATAGACGAAGTAAAAAAACATGGCTTCGGACGTGTCGTAATTTTTGTGCAAAATGGCTACATTTACCATTGGGAGTGGACTAAATCCAAGACCAGGAGGAAAGCAAAACGTCATTTGACTTCTTTCCGATAATGGTCAATGCTTTAGACAGGAGCATAAAATAATCTTTAACTACGCCGGATTTTGACTAAATGACGGATATATAGTCTGATTAAACTTTAAAAAATTTTAAAGCCATGAAGCCCGCAAATCAAACAATTTGGTTTTGCTTAACTACGCCCCGCCAATATTTTACTGCCCATTTAAATTCAGGCCTTTTCGAGGATTCGACAAAGGTCTTTAATTTTTAAAAGAACAAATTTATGATGGACAACATCCCAAAACGAAAACTTTTTATAGGAGGAGGAATAACCGCAGCCGGAATAATTCTACTCGGAATTGTGTACTGGCTGGGTTTTACAGCCCCGCAAAAAAACTCCGGTACGGAAAATTTTATCGTGCCTCTCAAGACATCGCAGCAGGATGCAATCAAAATTTTACGGGACAAAGGATTTATAAAACAGGAGTGGGCATTCAAAATTGTCTGGGATTTGCAAGGCCTTGATGATCGGACTATCCAGCCTGGCGGATATAAAATTTCCAAAAGCGATTCGCCTTGGAAGATCGCACAGACCCTCGCTTATAAACAAAGCATGAAGTGGGTGGTAATACCCGAAGGCTGGCGCAAGGAGCAGATCGCGGAACTGCTGGCTTCCACCTTTGGCTGGGAGAATAAAGTTAAAAATACCTGGGTCAACACTTTAACTTCCATGAAGTATGACTATGTAGAAGGAGTCTACTTCCCGGACACCTATCTGATTCCCGTGGACGAAACCCCGCAGCAGATAGCCGAACGAATGCGTCGGAGATTCGATGAACAGTTCGCGCCCTACGCCAAAGAAGCCTTAGACCAGAACATTAAATGGACCACAGCCCTAAAGCTTGCCTCAATTGTTCAAAGGGAAGCCGGAGGCAAACAGGACATGCCAATTATTGCCGGCATCTTATGGAACCGCCTGCTTAAGGACATGAAACTGGAAGTGGACGCTACCGTGCAGTACGCCAGGGATTCCAAGCTGGCTTATGCCGCCGACCCCTGCGAAGATTCCAACAGCGTCCAGCGCCAGAACGGAAACTGCTACAATCCCGAACTCATGCAAATGTCCGTGCCATATACCGGAATCCAGGACTGGTGGAAACCCATTACTCCGGCCGACAAAGACCTTGGATCGCTTTACAATACTTACCTTTACAAAGGCCTGCCCCCACACCCCATTGATAATCCCGGCATTGATGCTATTGATGCCGTCCTTCATCCTGCCCAAACGGAATGCCTTTACTACCTGCACGACAGCAACCGCCAGATTCACTGCGCCAAGACTTACGAAGAACACCAGCAGAATATCAATCAATATTTAAAAAATTAAATGCCTTGGAGGGGGAAGGAAAATATGAATAAAAAAATTATCATTCCCGCCATAATCGTTGTGGTTGCTACCGGAGCCGTGGCTTACGCTACGCTTTCAAACAAAAACCAATGCGACAAAAATACAATTACCAGCCCAATACACGGGATTCAAACGATGTCAGAACGGGTTCAAAATACGGAAGGAATTGTCATCGGTACCATTACAGATATCAAACCGACAGCCTGCCGGAAAGATAAAACCGGTGACTACCATATGTACACTGATTATACCCTTTCTATTGAACAAGGGATCAAAGGAAGTATTGACCACGATGTTAATCTTCGTCTACCGGGAGGCAGTATGGGTAGCGGAATAAACAAAATATCTGAGATGGTTGAAGATACCCCGGAACTTGTCAAAGGAGAAAAACTCCTTGCCTTCCTTTCTAAAAACTCTTCAATAGATTTGCCAAATAACAGCTATTCAATCTACGGCGGTGACTTAGGCTCGTACCAAATCAAAGACGGACAAGCTATTAACTTTGAAGGGTCTGTGGCCTTGGGAGAGCTAATAAACCAGATACAAGCGCCCATGCAGCTGGTAAAGCCAACCGCTGAAAAAATGGAAACCGAGAAAGCATCAATCAGGAAATTTATGGGCGACCCGAACCTCGACCTGATTTACAGGACCACCGATAAGAACGCCACCAACCTGACCGTAGGCAAAGTCACCAAGCTAAACAGCGGAGGCTGGCAGATGGATACGCCTAAGGAATGGGAACGGCCGGTGGACATTTACCAGCAGACCGCTTACATGGACAATCGCTGCGAGATTTACGAATACGAATTGGATTCCAGGAACGCCCAGGTTGTGGAAGTTAGAATTATGTATCCGCAGGAACTCCAAGGACAGGACTTAATGGCGGCCGAAATTGGAACTAAGTGCGGGTCGCTCCCGTCCCTGGAAACTCCCTTAAAGACCAAAGACCAGATTGAACAGGAAGCCTTTAAATACTTAGGCCGGGATAATGGCGACATTCTGATTAAATCGAACATCCAGTTTGTCTATACGCCAAGCATGAAGAACCCCAAGAACGCTCCGGCCTTTAACGAATGGAAATGGCAGGATAAAAGCTACAAGCTGCCGGAGGGCTTAACCGCGGACGTAGAACCCTATCCGACCGTAAGAATTATCATGAGCAGTAATGGCAGGCTGGTAAATTATTTTAACTCAAGAGGATTGTTTAACTAACGAAAATACCATGAACAAAACAATACCAATTTGGATTAAAATAGGGTTGCCTGTTATCGTGCTGTCCGTAGCCTCGGGCCTGGCTGCATGGAAATATAACTCAGCTAAAAGCGTGAGCGGCAATCCCATAGCACAAAAGGCTTACGCCGCCCTGGCCGACAAAGACAACACAATTGAGCGGGTTAAAATCATCATGCAGGACAGCACGCTTGAAACCTGGCATGATCCGGCAACTGGCTATTCACGTTCGGAGAGCAAAGACCTTCAGGGCAATATTCAGAATATAACGATTGTAAAGGGAGATACAGTTGTGCATCTGGCACCGGCTGAAAAGAAAGCTTCCATAACCCATTTAAGTCCCAGGATTGTAAAGATGAACGAATACCTCTATTACTCCAAACAGTTTGACCTGATTAAGGTGGATTTAAATTCAGCCGACTGGACAAGGCTTCCCGATGCTACTATTCATGGCACAAAGACTTACGTGATTGAACACTTGGCCAAAGGGACTATCGACAGTCGAGTGGTCATGAGGCTCTACCTGGACCAGAATTCTCTAATGCCAATCCGCGATGAGCTTTATTCGGAAGACCACAAAAAATTATTGAACAGCGATGACCGGGAATATAAGCTAGTGTCGTCTGCTGAAGAACCATCACTTTTTGACACCACTATCCCCCAAGGATATAGCGTAACCGAAACTTACAGCAATGACATAGTTACATCAAACGAATGGGCCAACTACAACTCCAGTATTTACCCTATATCATTTAGCGTCCCGCCTAAGTCTGCCGTCATTATTGAAAACAATGGCTCGCCCGCTCAATTTATCGAAGTGCGGGGGCAGGCAATAAACGACACCTACTGGCCATGGATAGAGATACAAGCCTTGATGTTTACTCCCTCGAAAAATTTAAGACAATGGGTTGAGAATCAATTTACAAATGCCTATTCCAAAGTGAAAGACACTAAGGTAGCCGGATTACCTGCTGTGCATGGTGTGCATGACCGAAGTGAACAAAGCTATGGTAGCGAAGACTACTATATGGTTTACAAAGGCAAGCTGTATAAAATCACGTTTCTGAATTCCACCGGCAAAGATTCGGACTGGATGCTGTATAACAAATTTTTAGAAAGCATAAAATTTCAATAAAATATATGAAAAAGACACTTTTGATATCAGTTGGGTTTTCCATACTTTTTGTGATGTTAAATACTTTTCTATTCTGGGGTGATTGGTTTTGGGGCGACTGGCACTTCATATTATATTACGGCCTGTTACCAGGATTTTGTCTTGCCTATATTCAGAAGTATGAAACAAGCTTGCAGATTATAAAACCGACCCTTATAGGTTCAATAATATGGAGCTTTTTAGGAATGCTGTTAGTGGTATTTATATCTGTACTAAAGTCCGGCACTCCGTTTGACTGGCAAGCAATACTGCAAGGAGGGCTGATTTACGCAATCATATCATTCATAGGTGGACTTGTGGAAATTGTTATCAAAGGCTTCATAGCCTTAGCTAAGAGAGTCTAAATTTACTATCGGCAGTCCCGCTCCTGTTGCGAGTTGGTTGGAACACGCAACGTTAAGGAGTGGCCGACGGGGCGGAGAAATAAAATAAAATTAAACAGAAACAAAGAGCAAGTTATGAACAAAAAACTTCTATTCGGAACATTGGCTCTCGGTCTAATCTTTGGTTCAGTATTTGGCTTCCAAGCAATTCGCAAAATCCAGTCCGCAGATGCCGCAGTAGCCGGACAAACGCAAATGATAGACGCACAAGGAAAGCTTATGCAGGCGACACAGTCCAATATTGATAATGGCCTGGCCTCTGTACGGACGTTCAAAAAAAGTCCGGCTGTGAATGTGACCTACCAAAATACAATTTGGAATCCTTATTACAGCGCGGACCCAACCGGAAGACCTGAATCCCAAGCTCTAAACTTTGTCGATGACGAAGGCTGGCTGTACACGGTAGCGGCTGATACCAACAAAATTATCCAAGTTGGTCCGGCCCCGCGTACGTCATTAGACCAACCGACTCCCACGCTGGACTTTACTGCACGCTATTCCAAAAATGAACTCCAACAATATGCCATCAAATGGCTTAAGGATCAGGGTGCCAATGTCGATGAAGCGACCAAGGGTCTTGAATTCTCGGTAACCACGAAAGATGAAAAGGGTTATTTTTTCCGTTGGACTGATAAAAATTCAACGGACAAAATGCGCTTCCTGCAAGTCGGATTTACGATAGGTGGAAGCTTGCTCAGCTATACAAACTCCCTCTGATATGAAAATATTCAGAATAAATTCGCTCGCGGCTTTTTTAGTTGCGGTGATGGGATTAGTGTCGGCTGGCACGGCTTTCGCTTCTTCCCCCCATGTGCTGGACCAGAGTGACACCTATGTCTATTCCGGTGGGTCATTTACCTACGCCTCCAGTTGCGGTGGCCGCGGGGATTGTCTGTATGGGCTGAACGTCAGCGAGACAGCCGGTTGCTACGACAAGAGTACGCCTGGATCGGGTTGTGATTCCAGCCGTACCAGGTGGCGTCAGTGGAGTTTTTGGGACCAATACAACGCTGTCCATGGCTATTATGACTACCATGCCTGGGACCCCTCAATTGCGTATGTATTCATCCCATCAAACCACGCCACGGCGGACGGAAGGTATATCGAGAACTTTTACTACTACGACGCCCAGCTTTGTTCCCAGCTTTGCACTGTGCAACAATATACCTATATTAACCAGTACTCGTATTCTGATGCATGGGTGCCGACGCCTTGGAACTCGCGGCAAGTTAACTGGATATACCTAAGTAACGCCAATGACCAGACCAGCAACTGGTACAATACCGGCTGGGAAGCCGCAAAAATAGTGTACTAATTTTGTCTTTCTGACAAAAAAGAAGAGGCCTTTTCCAATCAAAGGGCCTCCCCCGTAACGCTTGGGTTATAACCCACAGCACACTAAGGTCTTTGAGCATAAATAAAAAACCTTGGTCACAGTTAGTAACTGCAAAACTTAAAATTAAAAGTCATAAATATATGCGAAAATTACTGAGCATCAAAAAATCTTTCGCTCTCTTCGCATTGACACTGGCAATAGCCTTGGCCTCACAATCCGTTCCAACCGTTTCGCGTGCTTATGTGTATAACGGATACCACTGGCCAAGTTATCCTGTTAGTGTCGATGTAAGCGATGCGAGCTTACCCTTTTCCTGGATATCTCCCATCTCCAGCGCAATGAGCGCATGGAATGGGGCTTCCTCGCCATTTTATTTCAACTCCGGACAATCCGGTCATAAAATGTTGACTGCCAATAAGGGAGCAAACAATACGCCCGGCATCACACGTACAGACGCTACAGGATATAATATTACCGACAATGACACAACGTTCAATACGTACTATTCCTGGGCGACAAACGGCGATCCATATTCTTACGATATCCAAAGCGTAGCTACCCACGAGCTTGGCCATTGGCTAAACTTGGCAGATAAAGATAGTGGTTATTATGACACTATGTATGGTGGAGTATCTACCGGAGAAACTTGGAAGCGTACCCTAGAGTCAGATGACCTTGCGGGAATCAATTACATCTACCCGTAAGGCGTCTGGTGGCATAAAATTAATTAACTAAGAAAAGACTATGAACAAGAAAATTGCATTATTTGCACTTGCCGTTGTAGTCGCCGGATCTGCGGGATCATTCTTCTGGTCGCGTAACCATGTTAATGGGAATCAGGAAAGAACTGTTACTACCCTGCATTCCATTTATGGCAAGACGACTCCTGAAGAATTGTTTCAGCTTACGGACGGCATAGTGCTTGGCACAGTAGAGAATCTACAAGTTGCCAAAATTCCATCCAGGCTTGCCGATGGGAAACAAGATATCGTGACTAACGCCAGCATCCGCGTTGAAAAATATCTAAAAAATCCCAAAAATCTGACGGCTCCGGAAATTACCGTACAAACCGTTGGTGGAACCCTGGGCAACCAAACTATGTTTTCTGACGACTCTCCCTCCTTTGAGAAAGGCCAGCGCGTCGTAGTATTCTTGCATCAGGAGCCTGACGGCGTCTTCACTATTTTCAGATGGGGGCAAGGCAAGTACACAGTAAGCGACGACGGCCAAGTCGGCACAGGAAAACAAGAAACCTCATTCTTCAATAATGTCTTTGGCAAAGACATGACCATTAGCCAGCTTGAAACAGAGATTGCTTCGGCTTCTGCGAAGTAAAAAAGTCAAATTGGTTATGGTTACGGGAAAAGACTAATAAAAAGAAGAGGCCTCTTCAAACCGAAGGGGCCTCCCCCGTAACACCATTATACATCTTCAACAAATCTATGCAAAACCAACCTTTTGTTAAAGTCCCACTGGATAAAACCCAGACATTTCTAAAAAAGTTTTTGGATCAAACGGATTTTTATTGCCCATTTTGTGGTCAAATACTGAAGGAATACAAATCCAATTCCGACAAAGAAACCTGCAAATGTAAAAATTGCAAATCCATTTTTAAAAGCCCCGAAATCTGGTTTACGGAAGAGTTCGTTAAAAGATATAAGGAACAGATGGAAATTACTTTCTTTAAAAAGACCACCGTAACCATAACGCCGATTGAGGAATAGCAATATGCAAATCCACACAAACCCGGAGGTGGAAAAATTTATATACTCCCTTGAAAAACAGACCATAGCCAAAACCCTAAGGACAATAGATTTGCTGGAAAGGTTTGGTTTTAATCTTTCCATGCCCCATAGCAAAAAGGTAACTGATAATATTTTTGAATTAAGGGTAAGGGGCCAGCAGGAAGTCAGGATATTTTATTGTTTCTACAAAGACCAGATACATTTGCTATCGGGTTTTGTTAAAAAATCCCAGAAGACTCCCCCAAAAGAACTCCTAAAGGCCGGTAATAAATACAAGGCTTTAACGTCTTGACAGAATATAACCTATAGAGTATATTATATTTAGGCAGATATTAACCCTAAAGGAGCATTTATGAGCAGCTATAAAAACTTTAAAAAGAAACTTTTAAAAGACAAGGAAATTAAAAAGGTCTACAAAGACCTGGGGCCGGAATTTGCAGTAGTCGAAATGATTATTGAAAAGCGACTCAAGGAAGGATTGACCCAGAAAGAACTCGCCGTAAAAGCCAACACTAAACAACCGGTAATCTCCCGCCTGGAGCGCGGCGACTTTAGCCCTTCCCTGCAATTCCTTTATCGGCTGACTGAAGCACTGGGGGCAAAACTTGAAGTCTCTATTTCTTAGCAACACATAAAAAGAAGCTAACATTACTGATAGCTTCTTTTTATAAGCCTACTTTAAGTAGGATGTAAAAATTGGGAGTATATTCCTAATTTTTACATTTTTCCAAATTAAGGCTAAAGTAAGCTATAATTTTTTGGTAAAATTTCACGACCTTTTCTGCTTAAATAGGCTAACTTTATAAAGTTAGCAACTTTTGACAAACTTTATAAAGTTTGATAATATGCCGTTATAGGCTTATAAAACGTTAAAATATTATGACAACGCGCCAAAAACTTGAAATTATCCAAAAGTCCTCTGGCCTGACCCAGACCCAGCTGGCCGGGCGTTTTGGCGTATCCTTTGTGGCTTTTAACGGTTGGTGGACAGGAAAAGCTACTCCAAGGCCAAAGATGCAGGCCGCCATTGACGAGCTATTTTTGGAAGTCACCGGCCAAAAAGTTATTCCTGCTGATTTCCTTACTGCCAAAAAACAGTCCTTAAAAGAAAAGGCCAAAAGCCACAAGAGTATTGTTACCGAAATTATCCAAAACCCCGACATCCGCGACCAGTTCATGCTTAAGCTTACCTACAACTCCAATCGTATGGAAGGTAGTACGCTTAGTGAGCCGGACACTGCCGCCATTCTTTTTGACAATGTTGCCCTCCCGAATAAAAGCCTGACCGAACAACTGGAAGCCAAAAACCACCAGACCGCCCTGCAATACTTGTTTGACTATGTATCTAAAAACGAACCTCTTAACGAAGATTTGATCCTGAAACTTCACAGCATTCTGATGAACGGCGTATATCCTGAAGCCGGATTTTACCGCAGGCATGGCGTCAGGATTACCGGTGTTAATTTAGCTACGGCTAACTATTTAAAATTGCCGGATCTTATGCCAGCTCTTGCCAAAGATTTAGGTAAGCCAAATAAAGATATTGTCGCTGCCGCGGCTTCCATCCATGCCCGCTTTGAACACATCCACCCCTTCCCCGATGGCAACGGGCGCGTTGGCCGCCTGCTCATGAACGCCATGCTGCTTAAAGACAACTTCCCGCCTGCGGTTATTCGCCAGGAACACAAACGCCTGTACAATACCTACCTCTATAAGGCCCAAACCAAAGACGACAACAGCCAGCTGGAAGACTTTATCTGCGACGCGATTTCAGACGGCTTCCGGATATTGGAACGTCAGGAACTTAAATAAGGCTCGAGCTTGTAGCCTAAACATGTGAACATTTAACATGTTTAGGCTACATTTTTGGGATATCTCTCCAATCGTAAAGTTACATAAAAAGCCGGGAACCTCTAGCTTGAGCTCCCGGCTTTTTTGTTGATAACTTATCTTTCGCCGTTTAACAATCTCTCAAAGGCTTCGAGATTGCCCAAAGCGTCATGAACAGGATTGTGGTCATGCTCGGTAACCCGCAACTTCTTCCAGCTTTGGGTATCCGTAAAATTCCCTACCAAGCCAGCATAGAAGTCGCTAATCCGCCGCGCGGAATGACCGAAAGGATTAGCTCCTAAAAATAAATGAAAGTAGTAGTTTATGAACTGCCAGTCATAGGCTGGATTGTCGCTCATAAACAGCGGCCGCCAGCCGGGTACACAGACTTGCTTAATCCAATTGTCAAACTTTGTAAATGTTTCCTTAGTCGCTCCGACCCCGTGAAAAGTAGCCCGACCAGGATAACTCACCGCGCCAAATTCAAATAGCTTGTCGTCGTTAAGGGTGGGCGCTGGCCCATGACCTTCGCAGTCAACAAAGATTAAATTTTTTAAATCAGTCTCCATAAAAATTAAAACCTCCGGGTCCTGTTACAGCAGCCGGAGGGGGTTAGCAGTTTTAGCTCACAAGAATAAAGACGGCTTATCTCCAGCCTTTGTTACAATAGCATCCTGTCAAAATATTCACAACTTCAGCTTGCAGGGCCAAACTAGTTTTTATTTTGAAATATTATCCCTATTGTATAAAACCATTTTATAAATTCCGCTTAAAATGACCTTGCCAGCTTATAACACGGCAAGATATAATATGGACAAGTTGATAGTCTAGCCTGACGGCGTTCCATTTTAGGAACTAAAAGTACGGGGCTGCAATTTTTGTTCTCAACCATTTTTGTATTTGGTTTGAGGGCTAAAATTGCAGCCCTGTTTTTTGTTTGTCTTTTTTTATGGCGGAATCAAATCCCGAAAAAGAATCATCAAAGGAAAAAAATTCGGAAGCATTAATCTCCGGACAATATTCGCCGTCCGCGGACGAACAAGCGCTCATTGAAAAATGGAAAAAACGATTTAACCGCGCCGATGAATTCCTGCGCCCCTACCGCGCCAAGTGGCTGAGAATGTACAAGCTCTACCGCGCATACCAGGAAAAATCCAATTATGCCTACCAGACGAGGCTGATGCCGCCCATAGCGTTTCAGATTGTGGAAACCGTAGTGTCCAGAATCGCGGTGGCCAAGCGCAAGACGCGAGTGCTGCCGAGGGACAGGAAAGACGCGGAGTCCAAAGCTATCCAGTCCTGGGACGATTTGGTCAATTACGACTTCGACGCCATACGCTTGCAGAAAAAAATGCCGAGGTGGTTGAGATCGACATCGACCTACGGCAACGGCATAGCCAAAATTACGTGGTGCGTGGACGAGACGGCCGGATACGACGACCCATTCATGGTCATTTGCGATCTGTGGGACATCCTCCCCGCTCCGGAAACCGAAGACTTGCAGGAGGACTGCCCGTGGTTAATTCACCGCATTACCAAATTAAAGGATCAGCTTGAGCGGGAGGAAAAAGCGCGGGGCGATAATCCGATTTACAAGAATCTGGAATTTGTCCAGCCGACGCAGGTGGAAGACTGGAAAAAAGAACGGTATGAAATCAACCAGAAAAAGATTGGCCAGATCCAGACTACAAAATCTAAAGAAACTTCAGGCGGCACGATTAAAGTGGTCGGTGAAAAATACGAAAAAGAAAAGCAACTGGAGCTGTGGGAATGCTGGGACTTTGAAGAAGGAAAACTCGTAACCATCGCCAACCGCGAAGTCCTGATTCGCAACGACGCCAACCCATACCAGAAAGTCAACAACGGCCGCATCTTCATAAACCTTCCCGATCACGAACTGAACTGGGAATTCTGGGCCGTAGGGCATATTGAGCCGGTGGAAACGGTAATTGTGGAAATCGCCGATCTGCGCAACCAGCGCATGGACGACGTGATCCTGATGCTGGACCCGGTAATCAAAATTCGTAAGGACGCGGGTATTTCCAAAAACGACATCGTATTCGCCCCAGGTGCCAAGTGGGAACTTCGCAAAATGGACGACGTGGTGGTGGAAAAACTTCCCGACGTAAACTTCTCCGGTATCAACGAGGAAAAAATGCTCAGGGATGAAATAGAACGGACGCTGGCAATTTCCGAATACAGCCAGGGCATGCCAAAGTCGGCAACCGAACCATTGGGCAAAGTAGCCATGCTCATAAGCCAGGGCAACCTAAGACTTAGCTCGCTGGCGCAAAATCTGGCAGACGCCTTAAGCCAGCTCGCCAACATCCTCATAGACATGAACCGGGAATTCCTGGGAGAAGACAAACTGTACCGCGTTGTGGGCGACCAGGTCAGCTTTAGGGAATTTAAAGCCTCGGACAAGGAAGTAAAAGTGGACGCCATAGTCGAGGTTGAACCTGTGGTTCCGCCGGACCAGGACACCAGGCTTAACCAGGCCATGCTGCTGTATACCAAGTTCGTGGCCGAAGACAAACCTGACGGCAGCGACCAAGCCGAAGTAACGGCGTGGAAAAGACGCAAGCGGTTTATACAGGAACTGATGCTGGATGAACTGGGAAAGTCCGCCTATAAAAATATTCTGCTCGGCGGCGATGAGCCTGCTGTGGAAAAGCCGCAAACCTCGCCCACTCCCCCAAAGTCACCAGAGCCGTTGCCCGTGCCCGTTCCACAGCTGGCTGCGGAAACCACTCCGGCCCAGGCACCAGGATTTTTCCAAAAATTACTTTCAAAACTTCCAGTTATCGGAAATAAATTTAAATCTAACAAGCAGGTAAAAAAATAACTATGCCAAAAAATACTGAAAATCAAATTACTCCCAAAACAGCCACGGTGATAAGCAAGACCATGAGCGGCAACGACTTCCTGGTCACCTGCCAGGAAAGCCAGGGCTGCGTCCATACCTTCCAGCTGAAAAAAGAAGATTCCACGCAGCTCGATCTGGGCAACAAAATCAAAATAATCATTCAAAAGGTCGATTAACAAATAATCAAATAATTTTTATGACAAAAAAGAAACCAGAAATAAAGCAGCCGGCAGACCAGCAGCCTGATGACGCGAACGATCAAAACGACCAGACTGGCAAAATAGGACTCAAACAGCAAAAAGAAAAAGAAACCGACGTGAAAAAGCAGGCTAGATGGCAAAAAGTTGTGGCAATATTCGACGAAGCCCAGGCGGCGTACATGGCGGGCAGCGGTTTTGGAGAAGTAATCGCAACCCTGCTGGAAACTCTAAAAAACCTGGGTAAGAGTGAAGTTCCGCAGGCTTTAGGAGGCTTAGGCATTAACGACGGACCGGAAATGGATTTGCCCGCCCAGGAGCCTCCGGCCGACGATCAGGCGGGCGAACCCGCTCCCGAAGACCAAGGAGGACAGCAGTAATCATGGATGGGAATGATGAGGAAAAATTCAGTGCCGGACTTTCCGTATTGGAAATGACCAGAACCGCCGGTTGGCACTGGCTGGAAGCAGAAATCCGCAAGGAATTGGATATTGAGCTTAACGATCTTCAAAATTTCAGCCTAGAGAATTTGGGAACCGAACAGATCGCTGCCGCATACCTAGAACACCGGGCCAACGCGGCAGCTTATCAAAAAATTCTAAACATGGTCCGGTCTGCCATTGACGAAAAAGACTCGGTGGCCGGTGTCATGAATCATTAAATAAAAATATTAATTCAATTTTTTACTTATGGACGAAAGAACCAAAGAGCTTGGCAGCCAGCTCAATTCCGCTGCCGATGACGAAACGGAAACAACCGAAGAGGACGATGGCAAGGAAGAAAAAATCGAGAACCAGGAAGAAGAGGAAGATAAAGAAAAAACCGAAGAAAAAGATCAAAAAGAAAATAAAGAAGACGGGGAAAAAGAAGATGCTTCGGACAATCAGAAAAAAGAAGAAGACGAGGCGGATGAAGAAGATCCGGATAAAAACAAAAAGAAGGATAAAACCAAAGAACCTTCCAAAACCGAAAAACAGGACCGCTGGCATGGCAAGAGCCGCGAAGAAGTAATTAAATCCTACGAAGAACTGGAAAAGCAGGCGCAGGACTCGAAAGAAAAAAAGTCCGAAAGCGCGAACGACACGGAAAAACCCCAGGATCAAAAACAGAAAAAGGCCGGCGAAGAACTGGAAATTCCGACCGATGAAGAACTGGCCAAAATGACTCCCAAAGGCTTTGCGGAATGGATGATAAATACGGTCGGCAAGATGGTGGAAAAAACTTACGACACCAGGGGCAAGGTTAAGGAAGCCGTGTCGGCGGAAATCAGGGAAGCTCAAAAAGAACACCCCCTCCTGAAGACCAACCAGGAATACCGGGAAATGATACTGGCCCTGGTCGATGCCGCCGCCCAAAAAGGCACGGTCATGCCTCTCAAAGACGCCTGCGCAAAAGTCGACACCATGATTGGCAGGGTCAAGGGAGACGATAACAAAATTACCGATGAAGACAAAGCCCGCCTGAAAAAGGCGAAGGCTCAAGTCGAGAGAGGAGCGGGCGCTCCGGCCTCAACTGGCGAAGAGAAAGGGGCGGAACAAAAACGCCTCGAAAATATCTTCGGAACCGGCAGGTCAAAAAGTCCCTTTGGAGGCTTAGGGGTTTAACACCCTTAAAGGTCGGCCTCCGATAATAATTAATTAAAGGAATTTTACAATGCCTTCAGCAAATGGAATTAGAGATGCGGCAAGCCTGGGAGTTACGCGCAAGTACGACGTAGCCGACGTAATATCGCTGCTTGATGCCGAGCGCTACCCCCTCCTGGCGATTTTAACCAATGCCGGCAAAGATCCGGCCACCAAACAGGGCAAGGCCCTAAAGAAAAAAGAAGTGACTGACCCGGAATTCAAATGGTTTGAGGACAAGTTCGGAGCGCGCGAGGACATAGTAGCGGCCAACCAGGCCGGCGCGACTTCCCTGCAAGTCACCAACGGCGGCTACTTCAGCATCGGCGACGTGCTGCTTTGCGTCAAAACCGCCCAAGCGACCAACAACCCTATAGGCGAAGTCATGCTGGTTACCAACATTAACGTCAACGTCCTGACTATCCAGCGCCAAATTGGCGACGGCACCTCGGGCGGCGGCCTGCTCCAGCAGAACGACGTGATTTGGATTATCGGCAACGCCAACGAGGAAGGCGCGAGCGTCCGCGACATCAAAGCTACGGCCGTGGCCGAAGTTATAAACTTCTGCCAGATTTTCCGCACTCCGATTGGCCTGACCGAAACGGCCAGAAACACCAAAGGATGGGTAAAGGAAAGCGACTTCGACTACCAGACCAGAAAGAAAGCCATTGAACACCTGGTGGACGTAGAACGCGCGTTCATGTTCGGCAAGAAAGAAATACTGACTTCAGGACTGACCCACCCCAAGCGTTTTACCGGCGGGATTTTCCCGCGCATTTCCCAGGTAGTCAGCAATGTTGCCACGAGAGCCGATTTCAACAACTTCCTCCAGGTACTGTTCGCGCACGGCAATTCTGAAAAGTATTTAATGGCCTCGCCATATGCGGTCAGCAAGATAAATGAATTCGCGATGGACAAACTGCAAGTCTTGCAGGGCGAAAACACTTTCGGCCTGACCGTGATCAAATACCTGTCCCCTTACGGCACCCTGAACATCATCAAGCACGATTTGATCACCGGCGACTTGTACGGCAAGAGCGCGGCCGGAATGGATTTGGAGTGCCTGACTTACTGCTATCTGACAAACCGCGACACCAAGCTCCTGACCAACCGGCAAAACCCGGGCGAAGATGCCCGCGTGGACGAATACCTTACCGAGTGCGGCCTGCAATTCGAGCAGCCCGAGCGCCATGCGGTAGTCAAGTTTTCCTGATCGAATTTAATCCGAAGGCCTGAGGCCGGGCAGATATATAAGAAGTATTAAGCCCGGCCAGGGCTGGACAGCGGGGCCGGTCGAGCTTCGCCATTAAAGAAACTATTTTTTATGGGACAAAAAAACAACTCCAAAACCCAAGACCCATCCAAAACAAATACAAAAAACACAGACAAAAGCAAACGCTACGCCACCCGCTTCGGCCAGCACTACAGCATTGTCAGGGTTCCCAGCGTAACCGAGGTGATTAACGGCATCCCCGTGGTCAAGCCGGGAAAAACGATTGAGTTCAAAAACGGCATTTATGAAACCAGCGATCCCGCCGAACAGGAATTCCTCGCGACCTCGCCCTACGCCGGCGTGGACTATATGGAAGTGACCAAAGAGGTAGACAGCGCCTTAAAAGCAAAACTGCTGGCCGAGAAAGAAGCGGAACTGAAAGCGAAGGAAGACGACCTGCGCAGGCGGGAACTGGAAATTCAAAACCAGGAAGACGGCGGCGATGCGGCAGAAAATAAAAATCAAAGTAAAACCAAAAATAAACAGCCAAAATTTTAAAACAAAAATTTAAAGGTCGAAAAACCAACCAATAAAGCACAAACGATATGGCGGTAGAAAGCAGGCCCGCATTTGCCGTAGGCGAAGCGACCGTAGCCGCGGCCGGTACTCCAGTCCAGCTTCCCGACACCAAAATAGGCCAGGGATGCGAGCTGGTAGTAAAAGCCAAAAAGACCAATCAGGGAAGCCTTAAAGTCGGACAGTCCTCAGCCGAGGCACTGGCTGGAAAGTTTCTGCTTGATCCGAACGAAGCGGTAAAACTCCGGATAGACAATGCCAGCAAGGTCTGGGTTGACGCGGAAGTCAGCGGGGACAAGGCCAGCCTGATTGTAGAGCAATAACCATATGGCCGATTTTATTCCAAGTCAGGGGGACTTTAGCTTCCTCCGATTCAAAAAGAGCGGCCGGTACTACGGTTCGTTCTTTACCGGCGGCGCACAAACTACCCAGTCGATAGCAACGGCGAACTCGTTGCGGGCTTTTCCGTTTTTCGTTCCGAGGCTCGCAAAGTTTGACCGCATTGCCATGAGGGTAACCGCAGCCGGAACGGGAACGACTCCGAAATCCCGCTTGGGAATTTACGACGATAACGGCGGCATTTATCCCGGCAAACTGGTACTGGACGCGGGAGAAGTCAGCGTAAGCGCGACCGGTATAAAAGAACTGGTTATCGACCTGGCATTAAAGACCGGAAAACTTTACTGGCTGGTGCAGATCGGCCAGGACACCACATCCCTCACGGTCGGCGCAATTGCGGTTACCGATGTGTTGGCGACAATCCTGGGTTGGGACTCCTCCCTGTCCGGCACTCCTCCGCTGGGATACGCGGTCAACCAGGCCTACGGCGCACTACCCGCAACCTATCCGGCCGGAGCGGCGGACTGGAACCTGCCGGTGCCCTTCATTGCGCTTCGCAAAGCCTGAAATTTCTTCATGAACTACATCTCGGAAATTCATACTGCGATTAGCGAAACTGGCGACGATGGCAGAGAGCAGGACAATACGACCTGGAATTCCAAAGGCAACGCCGGAAACGTGATCACCGTTGGCAACTTAAGCGGCTCGATTTATTCGGCGGGGCTAAGGTTCAGGAATGTTCCAATTCCCAAAGACGCAAAAATAGTTTTGGCCCGCCTAAGGATCCGCCCCGCTGTAACCGACTCAGCCGATCCGGACATAAAGCTGGTCATTAAGGGAATCAAAGAACCCGACACCAGACCTTTCACTCAAGCCTCAAGACCGAGCCAGCGGGCCAAGACCGTAAACGTTACTGCCTGGCACATTATAAAAAAATGGGAAGTCCACGAATGGGCGCAAACGCCGAACATCGCTCTAATTATAGAGGAGATGGTCGCGCAGGACGGCTGGAAAGCAGGCAACTCATTAGGTTTTGAGATTAAGGATAATGGGTCCGCTTCCGGACAGGCGGAATCGTTATGGGATAAAAGCAAAGGCGACGGCTACCAGGCTGAACTGGACGTATGGTACACAAACAAAGCTGTGGCGATCGGCACCCTTGCCGGAACCGACCGCGACGGCGTGGAAATTAACAAAGGCATATGGCAATCAAACCCCGCGGGAAACGTGATCGCTTTGGGCAACGATGGCGCATCAATAAACGAAGGCGGGTTTATATTCAGCGCCTTAAACATCCCCCGCTACGCAAGCATATTAGGAGCCTGGCTTCTGCTTACCGAAGCCGACCAGAATAACCGGTTTCCTAATTTGCTCATAAAAGGCTTCGCCGAAGACGATGCTACCCCCTTTGCCTCGGACGGATCAAACCGCCCATCAACG
This sequence comes from bacterium, assembly GCA_021791515.1. Lineage (GTDB taxonomy): Bacteria > Patescibacteriota > Doudnabacteria > UBA920 > UBA920 > PALSA-1336. The sequence continues at coordinate 21,782 of JAJYWK010000008.1, forward strand.
CGTTCAAAAACAAACGCCCAAATTGAATGGACGATTGGCCATACCGAAGACGGCGTATTCGTGGGCGAGCATTGGTCGGCCAACAGCGTCTATGAATCACCGGACATAAAAGAAATCATTCAGGAAATTATTGACCGGGAGGGCTGGACAACATCAAGTAAATTGGGACTGGTTCTGGAAAATTTATCCTCATGGTCGGGCCAGTATAAGCTCCCCTGGGATTGGATAAAAAATAACGGCGAATTCGCGGCCAAGCTCGTTGTGGCTTGGGACTACATACGGACGGTTGATTCCTCCCAAAAGGACGTGCCCAAATACGAAAAGGGCAATTATCCGGAATATATAATAGTCCACCACTCGGCGACTCCGCGGGACGGTACCCGTTTTGCCACCATTAAAAATAACCACATAGGCATCGGCTGGGGCGATATAGCCTACCACCACTGGATAGCGGGCGCTATGGACGGCGATGGAACGCATATGCCGGGCAGGCCGGAAAATAAAATCGGCGCACACACGGACACCCAAAAAATGAATTATCGTTCCATCGGCATTGCGGTATGCGGCGACTTCCATCCGGCAAGCGGCAACGAACAACCCACGCCCGAGCAACTGGCGACCCTGCAAACGCTTCTTGATACGGTCAGGAAAGCAAGAGGTATTCCGAAAGAGCGCGTACTCGGCCACCGGGAAACGCCGGACACGACCAACTGTCCCGGCGACAACCTGCTTTCTTATATCCAGCAATACCGTGCCACGGGAAAACTTCAACCTTGAAACTATGCAACTACAGGAATTCTTACAGGATTTAAACGCCCGCATGTCGGCTGCCAAAACCACCGGCTTGTGGAGCGAGGCGGATAAAACCAGATGGATCAACAAAGCCGTAGTCCGCGTCTGCAATTTTGCCAAATGGACGTTCCTCGGACACCACTCCAGCCAGCTTACAGAAAAAGACAAGGAAGCTTATTTTCTACCCTTTGACTACAGGCCGGGAGGAATGATGTTTATAAAAGTCGGCGGCACGGAATATGGCAAGGTCGGCGTGGAAAATTACCAAAGCGGCAACCACATACTGGATAACGTATTCACCATAATCGGCGACGAGTACCTGCTTGACCCGGCTCCCCAGGAGGACGGAAAAATCATTGACCTCTACTACCGCCGCAGGCCGGTGCCTCTAGTAAACCCTACTGACGAACCGATAACGCCGGAAGAAATGGACGAGCCTGTAGTAAAAATCGCTCTGGGCGTCTGCCTGAAAAAAGAACCGAACAAAAGCAATGACGGCGACAAGGAAATAATTGAAGCCACCGCCATGCTACAGCAAATAAAAGACAGGCAGGACGAAGAAATCGGCGAAGCGGGCTTTACGGGGCAGGCAAACAGTACGCGGTTCATTTATCGAAACAGCAACGAGCAATAGCAATGGCATTAAACGCATACAAGCTGCAAGGTTTTAAATCAGGACTGGCCGATGACGCATACAAGGGCGTGGCTGGATCGTTCCGGTTTGGCTACTGCTTGGACATAAGAAGCGGGTCCGACACCTTAAAGTGCAATCAGGCGCTGAAGAAAGATTCCGGCAATGTTGTTACTGATCTAATTTTATTTTTCGTTCCGGCCGGCAACGGCAAGCTGTATGGCTTTGGAGACACTGGCAGAATTTATCGCAAGGCTTCCATAGCCGACCCGTGGGAACTTGTTTATACGGATCCCAACGGCAAAATTACCGGCGCGGGCGAATATACGAATAACAACGGATCAGGCAACTATCAACCATACCTTTACTGGGCGACAGAAACTACGCTGAAAAGAATTCCTCTCTCCGGCAACTGGAACTCCGACGTCCAGGTCTTCGGCGCGTTAAACGGCGACCCGTCATGGCACACAATGAGCATTGCCGTAGGAGTACTGATGATATGCGATGGCGGCTACTTGGGGCTGGTGGACTACGAGGGCAACTTCAACAACCGGGCGCTGGACATTATTCCCGGCAACCGCACCAAATGCCTGCTGCCTCTGGACCAGACGGCTGTCATAGGCTCGACCAAAGGCGACAAGGTTGAAGAAGGCTGGCTATGGACGTGGGATAAACAACAGCCTTCGTGGATACTAAAACGCTTGATCGCGGAAAAAGGAGTGAACTGCCTGACTCAGGGAGAATTTATAATCATCCAGGCCGGAATAAATGGAGGAATATATTACTGGGACACCACCAACCTGCTGAGGATAAAACAATTTCCCGGCGGCGGCTGGGTAAATCCGGGAGCGGTAACAAACTTTAAAGGACTGCCCCTGCTCGGAGTAACCGGATCGGACAAGTGCGGAGTGTATTCCTACGGCAGGCTGAATAAAAACGATCCGTATGCCCTAAACCTCGAATACATACCATCGCATGGCAAACTGGATGGAGCTGAAATCGGGGCGCTGTGCATGTACTGCGACAAACCTTTTGTATCCTGGCGGGACGGCGCAACCTGCGGGATTGACATTTTAGACGACTCGAGCAAAGCGCCCGCAAGGTACGAAGGACTGGTCTTCGACGGCGGAGAGCCGTTCACGCAAAAAGGCTTCAGGTACATAAAGCTGCTAACCAAGCCGCTTCCGGCCGAATGCTCCATAGAAGCCTACTACCGGCTGAACGAACAAGGCGACTGGAAACAAGCCTTTATGGAAGACGGCAGCGAAAGCTTTGACAAGGAAGGAAATACCAAGGCGGTATTCACCATAGAAACCGGCGACGAGGAAGGAGAAGAAAAAGGCAAGGGCGAAACTTATGAGATGGCTTTAAGCTTAAATCCTTCCGGAAACGAAACGCCGGAAATCGTGGCCGCCATGACTTATTTTGAAGCGGTGGGAATTTTCTAAAATATGGTGGAATTAATTAAAAAAATATTTTCCAACAGCGAAATACCCGACATCCCCTTTCCGGAAATTCCTCCTCATGACCACAACGGGGAGAATTCACCCATGCTCGCACCCTCTTCCGTAGATTCGGCGCAGATAAAAGCGGGCGCGGTAGTCACAGCATCGCTGGCCGACGACTCGGTAAATTCCGAGAAAATAATCGACGACGCCATACTGACCGAACATATAAACGCGCTGGCGGTAACCCAGCAAAAACTCGCTGACGCTTCGGTGGCTACCGCAAAAATTCAGAACGGGGCGGTTAATGCAACCAAACTGATCCAAAGCGAAGCCGTCATTACCCTCTCGGCCCAAATAGCCAGCGCCGTAATCATCTCCGCCCACATCGGCACCGGCGTAATCCAGAACGCGCACCTGGGCAATGCGATTATCTCTACCGCCAAAATTATAGACGGGGCTATAGTGAACGCCAAAATTGGCAACGCGGAAATCACCTCCGCAAAAATCGGTGCAGCGGAAGTTAAGAACGGCAATATTGAGAACCTGGCAGTGACTACTTCCAAAATTGACGAACTGGCAGTGGAGTGGGCAAAGATCGGTGCCTTAGCGGTCGGCAACAGCAAAATAATGGATGCGGCCATAAGCACGGCCAAAATCCAGGATGAGGCCGTCGGCACGGCGCAAATAGCCAATGCGTCAATCACTAACGCCAAAATAGACAACCTGGCGGTAACAGATGCAAAAATATCCTCTCTGACGGCGACCAAGATTACGGCCGGACAATTCAACCTGACAACCACTGGGTACCTGTCCTGCCCTTACGGCGGCATAAAGATCGGCTACCTCCGCAACATCGGTGGAGTGTCAATTTATGGAATTCAGGCAGGAGCAGGCCACGGACTAATGCTGGATGACGGCGCGAACGGCTACGCCAGAATGTGGATAGATACTTCAGCCAACCGGCCGCTCTGCATAGACACCACGGCCAACGACCGCATATTCTTTAAAGCTTCCAGTGGCAACGACATTATGCGTCTGTACGGAACCAATGCCTGGGCGGGCGGGCATGTGGACATTCAGACATCGCTGCGCATCGGTTCGACCCAGCCAAGCAATCCGGTGTCGGGACAAATGTATTACGATCCGGCGCCAGGAGGCATGGGTTCGGGCGGCAGGCTGATGATTTATAACGGTTACAGCTGGCACGCCACGGCGTGGTTTGATGAAATTTAAAATAAACAAAAACCCTTGACCAGGAACAAAACAAAAACTTTTAAATATTTTAGCGCGTTCAGCGGCATCGGGGGTTTTGAAGTCGGGGTACAACAAGCCTATGGAACGATGGGACAACTACAACAAAAGGTTCAGCAAACCGCTAGTTGCCGGAACGCTGAAAGCAAGCGGAGCAGATCCCAATGTATTGGTTTTTCGGAAATTGACAAGTATGCAATCCAAATCTACCGATCGCATTTCCCCACTCATAAAAATTATGGCGACATTACCAAAATTAAAGCCGAAGAACTGCCGGACTTTGAATTCTTCTGCGGCGGATTCCCGTGCCAGTCTTTTTCGATTGCTGGAAAACGTGCGGGATTTAACGATACCCGAGGTACGCTCTTTTTTGACCTCGCGCGGATTGCTAAAGAAAAAAGACCGAAATATCTTTTATTTGAAAATGTTAAAGGACTGTTATCTCACGACCGCGGACGAACTTTTAAAACCATACTGTCCGCCCTTACGGAACTTGGTTATAACCTCCAAGCGATGGTACTTAACAGCAAGAATTTCGGAGTCCCACAGAATCGGGAAAGAGTGTTCATTGTCGGAAATCTTGGAACGGCGGCCAGACCGGAAGTATTTCCTTTCACCGGAAAAAACCAGGACGATAATGAAGCAGCTGCGGCTAACGCCATTGACGCCAACTATTTCAAAGGCGCAGACAACCACGGCCAGCGTACGCAAATTGCCCATACGCCGGCGCTCCGGGCTTCGGACGCAAAGCGCGGTGATAATCAAACGCTAGTGGTGGAAGACTTTTATCCCGGCAGAATCAGGACATTCAGCAAGGCGCCGACACTGCGAAGCGGCAGGGCGGGAATAAAAATCGGCACGCTAAGGAGCTATAAACACGGACGGGGTTTTCGCGAAATCAAGCAGGGCATATCGCCAACGCTGCCCGCCCGCGCGCGGAATGACGGCACAGGCTCGCCCGTGCTTTACCACAAACTGGCCGTTCGCCGCCTGACGCCCGTAGAGTGCGAAAGGTTGCAGGGCTTCCCGGACGGCTGGACCGGAAACGTAAGCGATACCCAGCGCTACAAAACTTTGGGTAATGCAGTTACGGTTAACGTCATAAGAGAAATTATTAAAAGGATAAAGCATTATGTTTAGTAAAAAAATAGATAAAACCGACCTGGAAGAGCTGAGAAAAAGGGAGGAACTGATTAACCAGCACATACTGATTACCCAGGCCCTGCAAACGCAAAGACAGTCTTTTCTCTTAAGCCGGTTTTCCAAATACGGTCTGGACATTTCCAAAGAATACAACATTGATTTAAAAACCGGCAGGGTCACGGAAAATAAACAACCACAAGTTCGTAAATAAATTTTTATGGCGGTTATAAATTGGGAAGAATTTAAAAAACAATTTCAGGACTTGCGCGACAGCATTACGCCTCAGGATGGATCAACCGGCGATTTGTCGGCGACCACTTTTGATTTGCCGACCCTGCAAAAACAAATAACAGACAATACCACGGCCCTTAAAACCGCGCAGGACAGCCTGAAAAATTTCCAGGCCGATACTTACAACAAGTATTACAACGAATCCGGTTTAAATTCCATGAAGGACCAAATTGCGGCAAAGGATGCAGAAATTACCTCGGCAAAACAGACGCGGGACACATCCATTAGCAAAACCCGGCAAAATCCTTACTACTCGGCCGCCAATATTACCGGCGAATCGTCCGAAATAGCCAACGCGGCCAATGCGGACATTAACAACCTAATCGAAGAACGAAACGGTCTCGCCAGCCAGTACAATTCCGGACTGGACGACATCTCGAAAAAAGTGGCGCGTGAAGCCTCGGACAAACAGCAGGAAATAGACGACTACAAATATAACCTCGGCAACCTTCAGCAACAGGTCGCCAATTACCAGAATGTCCGCAGCCAGGAATTACAGAAAAAAACCACGGATGAACAGTGGGCCGCCGAATTCGGATTAAAGCTCCAGGAACTGGAAAGCCAGGCTAAACAAAACAACGCCGGGACTTCCACCGAATGGGAACGCTTCAGCTCCAGAGTTGCGACCGGCGCGGAGCCTGATCCGGCACTTAGGGCCACGGCTCAAAGATTGATCGATCAGGGCATAGACGATCCGGCCCGTACCGGCTACACGGGTGAAACCGCGGCCAGGATAGAATCGGAACTGGGCTGGCTAAAACAGCAGCAACCGGCCGACCAGCAGAACAAGGCAAAGAGCATGACCACCAGCGAAAGTACTTTCCGGAGGGAAATAAGGGACGCCTGGAAAGAAGGATACGACCCTGACCAGCTAAAGCAGGCGTACGGCAGCGTACAGTTTACCGATTCCACCAAATCCCCCCAGGATATTATTGACGACGAATGGAACATTAAAACACGCGGCGGCGTCAGGGGATGGCTTGGCAGGCTTTTCAGGGCAGGAGTCTAGCCGTTTGCCGGAACGGTGACGCGAAAATATCGATTGTGTGGGGCTTTTTGCCCCCGGCCGGAGCTTTACAGCAATAAACAACTATGGGCAATTTTTGGAAAAAAATTACAGCGCCTTTCAAAAAGGCAGGCAATGCGGTTAAAAAAACCGTTGGCGACTTTTTTGCGCCTGTCGCCGGCCAAGTCCGCGTGCGAGACTTCGCCCGCGAAGTGCCGGGAGCGGCAGAAACTGTCGGCAAGAAAGTTTTAGAATTCGGCAAGGACATTCTCCGTGCGGGTCCTCGCGCTGCGGCATCGGCAACGCTTTCGGTACAAGGCCGTAAGGAAGCCGTGCCGGAAACTCCTATGGAAAAATTCCTTTGGGGAGATAAACCAATCAAGGACATACGCGGCACAGGCGAGGAAACTATAAAAGATTTTGGGGGCGGACAGCAGGCTCAAAAAAAGTATGGCCTGCCATTGGGGGTTGCTTTGACGGCGCTCGATATTATTCCGGTAGTGCCGGAAGAAAAAGCCGGTAAGCAGGTGGTGGAAGAACTTGCTAAAAAATACGGAGACGACATTGCGCTGGCGATTGTAAAAAAAGGTGGGAAGAAACTGGCAGAACAGGCCTTAAAGGAAGGCGGTGAAAAGTTGGTAGAAAACGCCGGCATAAAACTTTTGAAATCCGAGCCTGTTATGGAAACTGCAGCCAAGGATATAAAAGATTTAGCGCCTGCCATTGCGGAAGAGGCAGGCAAAATGCAAATCACAGGTTTGGACCAAGCTGCGGAACAACTCGATAAAACCGGCTCGGCCATTATTGCTGAAGATAAATCCAAACGACTGCGGCTCGTGGTAAAAGATGAGGGTGATTTTATCAAGGTCGGGATGGACTCGGGAACAGGTAAGCTGTTACCGACCGATGTTAAACTTCCCGAAAAAAACTTTAAGACAAAACAAGAAGCTTTCGATTTTATTAAATCGCTGGCCAACCCTGCACAGGATAAAGAGGCGGCTGATACTTTATACCACGGCACTTCAGCTCCGGACTTTAATAAATTCGGTACTAACCTGGTATACCTTGCCCAGAATGCGGACGAAGCCAAGGCGTTTGCCGAAAATCCGATAATGGGTGGCGGACGCGGATCAGGCATTGCAAGAATTTTGGATGTTAAAGCTCCGAAAGGAAAAATTAAGGACATCGATGAAGCAGTACAGGCAGCAATAAATGACGGAGAGGATCTTGATGCAGTGATTGCAAAGCAGGCGGCTGACGCAAAAAAAGCCGGATATAATTATCTTTCGTTTAACCACCCCAGTGCCGTCGGCGACGGAGATTTTAAAGCAATCGTTTCCATTAATCCCGGCGAACTTTCAATAGCAAGAGTCGAAAAACTTCCCCCAAACCTCACAACTAAAGCGGAGGAAGCCCTAAATGCCGTTAATGAAAACCGCAATCTGGCGGCAGAGGCGGGAGATGAAACTGCTCCGGAAGCATTGAGGGCCGACCAAATGAAACCCTCTCCTCCAGGGCAGCCCCTTGCCCCTGCCGAAACCCCGCTGGCCAGCGCGCCGGCATCCACTCCGGCAAGCGCGCTTGATGCCATAGATAATATGGTCGGTAAAACCAGCACAACGCAAAGTATTAAAGACTGGTTTAAGGGACTGCCACAGAAATTTACCCAGGCATTCTCCGACCGTTTTGCCGGGATGAAAACTTTCGAGGATAACCTGAGCAAAATGGCGGGCAAGGCCATAGACATTGAATCCAGCCCGTACGTGGGAGCCAGAATGTATGCGGGCAGGACGGGAATTATAGAGTCAGGCCTTGAGGACTTGCAAAAAATACTCAGCCCGATCAGATCCGAAAGGCCGGATTTTACCAGATTTATCCTTGCCAAACGTGCGGCGGAACGCGCTGAGCGCGGCTTCAGCAATCCGGCCAGCGTAACCGGACAGGATGCGTTAAAGGCCCTGGAAGAATTGAAAAATAAGGTCGGCGAAAAAACTTATCAGCTGTTTGAAAAAGCCGAAAGCTCCATGCAGGACTGGGCTGACAGAACCATCCTGAAGCCGGCCGCGGACGCTGGCATCATTGCCAAAAACACTTACGACTCCATTTTAAACAAGAATAAACACTGGGTTCCGTTCCAGGTGCTGGATTATCTGCCTGACCAAAAGCAGGCCGACATGATGAAAACCGGCAATGAAATATTTTCTGTCAGCAAACAGGGAATCATCAAAGGGCTGGAGAGCACCGAAAAAACCATCCGTGATCCGTTTGAAGCCCTTATAGACAAAGTCAGCAGCGCGGTCAGCCTGATTAAGCGGAACGAGGTGGCGGACAAATTGATAAAACTGCGTGACGCACTGCCGGAAGGCAAAGACCTTATCCAGCCGCTTGAAAAAACAGCGACCGCTCCCAAAGGCTGGGGTTCCATAAGCGTATTTATAGACGGCAAAAACACCAAATGGGCGGTGCCGGAAGAACTGTCTATGGCCATGCACCAGATGAACAACGCCGATGCCGGTATACTGGGGAATTTTCTCAGGTTCACTTCATCCGCTTTCAGAAAAGGGGCAACCAACCTTTACATTCCATTTTCGCTTTCCAACGCTTTCCGCGACGCGCAGATGGCGGTCATGACTTCCAAGTATGGCTTTAACGCGGCTAACTGGGTAAAAGGATTTTACGAAGGACTAAAAGGATCGTTTGGCTGGAATTCCAAACTGCTGGATGAATTCAACAAGAGCGGCGGCGGATTCGGCGGCTTCCTGCAAAGCGCCCGCGACATTGGCGGGATAAAAAATAAATTGTTTGAGCCAAGCTGGTGGAGAAAGACGAAAGCGGTGATTAATCCATTTAATCTCGTAAGCAATTTTGCCGAAGCCACGGAACTCGCACCGAGGCTTGGCGTGTTTAACAAAGCCTTAAAAAAAGGTGCGTCTACTCTGGAGGCCGCGTACGAGGCCAGAAATTCTACCATAGATTTTGCCAAAGCCGGACAGGAAATGAGGATCATTAACATGTGGATTCCGTTCGTCAACGCGCGCTGGCAGGCTTTGTTGAATACGGCCCGGGTATTTAAAGACCGGCCAATCCGTTCGGCCGCCAAGGCGAGCGCCCTTATAGTCATCCCCGGAGTAACCACGTATCTTTGGAACACTATTAATTATCCCGACCTTTACGATGACATCCCCCAATGGATCAAGGATACCTATTTCCCGATTATTGTTGGCGAAGAAAAAGACAGCAACGGCAACAGAACCCCCAAAACAGTCATGATCCCCAAAGGCGACGTAGGCCAGATCTTTTACAACCCTCTTGAATATACGATGGAATACATCCGGCGCGGAGAGCCTTCAAACTTTACCAGGCTTGCATTGGAATGGATGAGCCAGCTGGCTCCAATGCCATTTACGAGGGACGGCAAAATATCTACCACGCAAATACTTTCCAGCACGCTGCCTCCCCTGATTAAGACCCCCATAGAGATTGCCACAAATAAATCGTTCTTTACGGACAGTCCGATTGTACCCGGCAGTCTGGAAAACGTTAATCCTACGGAACAATACAATGAGAAAACTCCCGGCATTGCTGTAACTGCCGGACGCGCGCTCGGCCTGTCGCCGATGAAACTGGCTTACGGAGTTGAAGGCCTATTGGGAGGATTCGGGCGGGAAATTGTTGACCCTACAAAGATTTTGGAATCTTCAATGAATAGGTTCTACCGCTCAACCGGTGGCGCAAAGACTGAAGAAGCCTGGAATATAAGGGACGAGGCCGTAACCGGCTACAACACCGCCCGGCAACAGGCCAAAAGAGCCATCCAGGCCAATGACGTAAACGCGGCTTTAAAAATTATTGACAGCTGGAACGTGGCGGTCGAAAAAATGCTTCCGGATGTCCTGCCGTACCTGGCGCAGGACGATCCAGAAGAGGCAAATAAAATTCGCAATTCGGTTACGTTCAGCCCCCAGGATATCTCCAAACTCCAAAAGTCCGTCTATAACGACGCAATGGGAAAATCACAGCGGCTTGGCACGAAACCCCAGCTAAACACAACCGATGAAAGCTCCAGTTTAAAAAAGATGCGGGAATCACTTAAGCGGTAAAGGCCTGCGCCCTGACCGGAGGCTGTAAGAATCCAGGGAGTCATTAACGTAATGCCGAAAATTCCAAAGTATGAACAGGGTGGCAAACAGATTTATCAGCAGGCAAAAAAATGCCGTAATTATAAGGATTTTGAGAAATTTATTCATAGCGTTCGTATGTTAACTTCAATTAAAATTAGTTGCAACTCCGACTTGTCCACTGACGCATTAGTAATCCATGTCAACGGATTTTAAAAACAAAATACTTTTGGGTGATGCCAGAGATTTGTTAAAACAACTGCCGGACGAAAGCATAGACTGCTGCATTACTTCGCCACCTTACTGGGGACTTCGCGATTACGGAACCAAGCCGCTGGTATGGGACGGCGATCCGTCCTGCCCGCATGAATGGCAAACCGGAAAACAAAAATGGCATTCAGACCGCGGGTCAAACAAAAGAAAAGAAATATTCGACAGAAGCTTCCAGACAAAAGGTACCTTATCTGACCGCTGTAAAAAATGCGGCGCCTGGCGCGGATCGCTTGGGCAGGAACCCAATATGGATCTGTTTATAAAGCACCTGTGCGGCATTTTTGATGAAATAAAAAGGGTTTTAAAAAAGACGGGAACCTGTTGGGTCAATCTTGGCGACACTTACCAGGGCAGTCCGGTCAGCGGTAAAGAAGGCGGATTCTCCGGCCGGGCGGCAAGAAATAATCCCGATTATGCCAAAGCCATAATCGTAAAGAACAGGCCAAAAAGCGGACTGCCGGACAAGTGTCTGTGCCAGATCCCCTCAAAGTTCGCCCTTGAAATGGTCGCACGCGGCTGGATACTCCGGAACGAAATAATCTGGCGCAAGCCCAATGCCATGCCGTCCAGCGCCAGGGACAGGTTTACGGTGGACTTTGAAAAAATGTTCTTTTTCGTAAAATCCGGCCGGTATTATTTTGAACAACAGCTGGAAGATGCGAACACCGGTGAAAATATTTACCGCCAGAAGCTTCGTTCCGGCAAAACCTACAACATAAAATATCCGGGCTACCAAAATAATTTTCCGATTCCGCGGCCAGACGGCAAAAGGAATATGCGATCAGTCTGGTCCATAACTACCAAGCCCTGCAAGGAAGCCCACTTCGCCGTGTTTCCCGAGAACTTGGCCAAGATACCCATACAGTCCGGGTGTCCGGAATTCATTTGCCGGTCTTGTGGCAGACCAAGAACTAAATTGTTTAAAAAAATAGAAATCGGTAAAGAATATAGTTGCACAAAATACAACACTAAAAAATCAACGGCCGGCAGTCTCGCACAAAAACGCCAGGCATACCGGAAAATGGGTTTTGAAAATCCGCCTGCGCCGGAGTTTGTTGGCTACAGCGACTGCGGGTGCGGCGCGGAATTCAATCGCGGCATAGTTCTGGACCCGTTCATGGGAGCCGGTACGACCGCACTGGTCGCCAAAAAACTCGGCCGCGATTACCTCGGAATGGAATTGAACCCGGCTTACGTTAAAATCGCCGAAAAGAGAATAAAAACTCATCATTAATCATATCGGCATGGACAACAAGGAATACCAAAATTGCATGCAGGACAAAAGACTGGACGGACTGGAACAATCCGTCAATGAGATAAAAAATAACCACCTGCCGCACCTGCTGCAAAAACTTACCAAAACCAGCACTGACGTTGACTGGCTAAAACGGTTTTTCTGGATCGTGGCTACGGCTAGCATTGGCGGGCTGATTACGGCATTACTTAATCTATTAATATCAATTAACAAATAAACTATGCCAAACTCTATTTGGAAAGGCTCGCCGAACTTCTGGGCCGGACGGGAGGGTCACAAACCGCAGGGAATCGTTATCCATATTATGGCCGGAACGCTGATCGGCACTGACAGCTGGTTTAACAACCCTAAATCACAAGTAAGCGCTCACTATGGTATTGGGAAAAACGGCGAAATTCACCAGTACGTAAAAGAAGAAGATTCGGCCTGGCAGGCAGGGACTGTTTCAAACCCCAGTACTCTGCTGGTTAAACCCGGCATTAATCCCAATCTGTATACCATTGGCATTGAACACGAAGGGTCGGAAAGTGATGTCTGGACCGAAGAAATGAAAAACGCAAGCGCAGCCTTGATCAAAGACATTTGCATGCGTTGGAGTATTCCGATTGATCGCAACCACATAATCGGCCACTACCAGATCACCAGCAAAAAACCCAACTGTCCGGCAATAAACAAAAGCATCATAGACGAACTGGTAGCCAGGGCGGCTTTGCAGCAGGCACCCTCTCCTTCGCTGGTCGAGGAAGGAATAAAGAAAATTGAGGAAGGGCTTGCAATAATTAAGAACAACATTAAATAATATGACCATATTCAAATCAGCCAGCAAAATAGTGTTCATCTTGATGGCCTTGGCTACCGTAGGCGCGCTATTTGTCGGTAAAATTACCGGCGAACAATTCCTTGTCCTGACCGGCATGGCGTTCTCGTTCTACTTTTCCAGCAAAGGCGATGCCACTCAACCATACGCAGGAAAATAATAAACGCGCTGGTATACATGAGGAAAAAGTGTTAAAATAAAGGCAAATTAGAGTCATCCATAATACCATGACTGACGTATTAACAGTCGCCCAACGATCATATAATATGTCTAAAATCCGGTCTACCGAAACCGGGCCGGAAATTCTGCTTCGGAACCTGCTTATTTCAAGAGGTCTGTCCGATTTTGAAACTCAACCGAAAACGATTTTTGGTAAACCGGATTTTTATTTCTATAACCGGAAATCAGCTATTTTTGTTGACGGCTGTTTTTGGCACGGTTGCAAAACCTGCTTTCATGCACCGCAGACAAATAAAAAATTTTGGAGTTCAAAAATAAAATCAAACATTATACGGGATAATAATGTTAATAAAACTTTGGCAAATGGCGGAATAGAAGTCATCAGGGTTAAGGAGCATGAACTGAAACAGAATCCGGATGATGTCGTAAAAAAAATTGAAGGCAAATTACCACCCGATAATCGTCCAAAAGTATTGGATCTGTTCGCCGGAGCGGGAGGACTTTCAGAGGGCTTTATTCAGGCTGGTTGCGAAATCGTCAGTCACATAGAAGCCGACAAAAAAGCCTGTAGCACTCTTGTAACGCGCATGGTATACCATGCGCTTAAAAAGAAAAATCGGCTTGACGATTATAAAAATTACGTTCTTGGCAAAACCACACGCGATGCGATTATTAAAAAGCACGGGCTTCAAAACGCGGAGAGTTCTGTAATATACGAAAAGATTGGCGAAAATAACTATCAGGATCTGATTACAAAGGTAAAAGAACGCCTGAACGGGGCAAGGCTCGACATTATCGTCGGCGGCCCTCCCTGCCAGGCCTACTCTCATATAGGCCGGGCCCGTGACGATCAGAACATGCGCCGGGATGAGCGTAACTTTCTTTACCGGTATTATGTTGAATTCCTTAAAGCCCTGCAACCAAAAGTATTTGTTTTTGAAAATGTACCCGGTCTTGAAGATGCTGGTAAAGGTAAGTACCTGCGGGATATGCGTGGCCTTATGAAGAAAGCGGGCTACACTACTGACTATAAAATTTTGAATGCCGTTAACTATGGCGTTCCCCAGAACAGAAAAAGAATTATTCTGGTAGGATGGAATAAAGATTCCGGCCTCAGTGGCTATCCTGATTTCCCGGAAGTCAAACGCGAATATCTTGTTAAAGATTTTTTTACCGGATTGCCAAATATTAAAGCGGGTAAGGACAGGCCAGCCGGAGTATTTTCCGTGCAAAATGACCTTTTGGAAAAACTTGGTATTACTAATCCGCAGGTTGGTATCCTTATGGATCATGTTTCCCGGCCTCATATAAAAAGAGATTTGGCAATTTACAGACGTGCCGTGTTGTTAAAGCAGCAAGGAAAAAATTTGAAATACAATAACCTTCCAAAATATTTAAAAACACACACCAATGAGGAAGGGTTTTTGGACAGATTTAAAGTGGTTGATGCCGATGCCCGGGGTTCTCATACTGTTGTTGCACACATAGCAAAAGACGGTCATTATTATATTCATCCGGACATCAGGCAAAACCGGTCTTTGACTGTCAGGGAGGCTGCTAGGCTGCAAACATTCCCCGATGACTATAAATTTGAAGGGGAAATAGGCCCCCGGTTTAAACAGATCGGCAACGCCGTGCCGCCATTATTCGCAAAAATAATTGCTTCAACAATACTCCAGTATTTTTAATAACCATATGCGCAATCCTCAGGATCAAAAAAATTTACAGGAAACCAGCATAGAGCCGCTACGTTTTGACGTCAGCGGTAACTTAATCAGAAAATTTGGCCGCGAGTCTATCTCCAATAAAAATGTAGCCATACTGGAGCTTATCAAAAATTCTTACGATGCTGGAGCGGCAAAGATGGAGATAGATTTTTCTTCTGTCAACACAAAAGACGCTTTAATTTCTGTATCTGACAATGGGGACGGAATGGATTATCAGGATCTGAAAAATAAATGGATGCGCATTGCAAGTCAGTTTAAATCGAAAAAACTTAAAAATGGCGACAGAACTTTTATCGGGGAAAAAGGCATTGGGAGGCTCTCGGCCGAAAGTCTGGGTAAAATAGCAACTCTATTTTCTTTCCCGAAAGGAAAGGATACGGGATATAAGGTCATTTTTGACTGGAATAAATACCAGGATGAGAACGTGCTGGTCAATGATGTTGATAATCCAACTTCACAAATAAAAAAGAAAAAATCCGATCACGGATTAAGGCTGGAAATTAAAGACCTTAATCATGACTGGAATATGCAGGAAGCTCAAATCGAACTTCTGGCGGATGTTGGTATTCTTAATCCACCCAATAAACCAGTCAGGGATTTTAAAGTATCGGCTAAATTCACGCCTTCTCTGATGGCCGCCCCGAAAATAAAAAAGGAGTTTCTAGGAAAGGCCGTATACAGCCTTAAAACCAGACTTACTGGAGGCAGTCTGATACGTTATGAATTTTCTTCAATTAAAGGAAAAAAGAAAGAAGGGAACCGTACAACAGATCGTAAACTTAAATGCGGGGATGCGGTTTTTGAACTTTATTTCTATTATAAGTCCCCAAAGTATTTTGAGCAGGCTGTCGGGAAAAAAATCAGTGCGATTGATTCAAAAGAAATTTCAAAAACGCTTGAACATTTTAGCGGCATCAAACTCTACAGAGATAATTTTAGGGTCAAACCGTATGGCGACCCCAAAAGTGACTGGATCGGCTTGGACATTGCGGCCCACAATAACAGTATGTATCCGAGAAATGACGCTATTTTTGGAATGGTTCACATAAGCAAGTCAAAAAATCCGGCGATTGTTGATACCACCACAAGGGAAGGAGTTATATTCACTGACGAATTTCAGGACCTGATTGCATTTGTCCAGACTTCTATTTTTGGAATATTTGCGGACTTGCGGAGCGAATTTGAGTCGCATAAAACCAAAGCCAGAAAAAAGAAAAACGGTGCAAAAAACAAGACCCCGATTCACGTGGTAGTTCCAGTGCCTACAGCAAGCCCCCAGCCTCCCGACACACTGGTTGAAATTGGCGGTAAGTATCCAGAAAACTTTTATAATCAGCTTCAGGATGAAATAAATATTTGTTTTGAACACAACCATCCAAACGCGGCTTTTTTCCTCTGTCGGAAGATGATAGAAAACCTTGTGTTTAATATTCTTGAAAAGAAATTTTCCACCCATGTGGATCTGTGGTATGACCAAAAAAGAAAAATACGCCACAAGTTTAGTGTTTTAATCCAGAATCTCTATGCGGAGAGGACTAATTTTGGTAAGCCAAACATTAAAACCTATATAGAAAAGTTTAACAATGAGGTCGGACCGTTCAGGAAAGAGGCTAACACCAAGGCCCATTATGTATTTGAATATCTGGCCGACAAAAAAGAACTTGGCAAATTTAAAATCAAGGACTTGGTGCAGCTACTGGCAAAAATTTATGACAACATTTAAATATTTTTACTTTGCCGTTACCTCCAGGGATCAAACGCCAGTCCCAACCTGACCCTAATAAAGCCAATAAGGTTCAAAGAATTTTTTATTAAACTATACAGCCAGTCTGATCTCAACCCAAATAAATGAATGTGAATATAGTTGTTCGGAAATGGTTGTATGTTGTGTTCCTTTAAAAACAAAACTTCTTTTGCTCGTTTTGGATTACCGCTTGAAGCCATAACACCCGTAGCGATAGCACGCTCCGGAATACCAACAAAATTCAAACCGTAGAATGAATAATTTGTTTCTTTTAAAGGATGTGGGTCAATAGTGATATAAAAGTTTTTTCCTCCTACCACCATTGAACCGTCAGGTTGCCATTGACCGTAAAAATACCCAACCCCCAACAAGGAATCACTTTCGTATTGATCCAAGTTAAAATATTTACGAAAAAATTTAAACAGGCCACCGGAGGGTACATAGCCAATTTTTTTTAGTTCCGCGCTCATGTATTCCTTTTTACCGGCATCAATAATCAGATCAAAATCACCTAGCTTCCGATGTAATTTCCTATTCATCGAAGCCATAACCACCGAACCTAAAATTCTGTATTTAACTCCCCCGGATTTTAAAATATTTAGAAGCTGTTTTAAAGTTGCCAAAACGACTTCGTTATTAAAGTCAGACATGTTTTGTTAAATTAATGTTCTTTCCGACTAATCTAAATTGTTTTTTTAGCTTGCTCTATAAATGTTGCTTTATTATTATTTTCCTGTGACGGAAAATTTGCCGGATAGTGCAGCGCCGTCTTCCACGCGCAGAACGGAACAGTTAATTTCGCCGGAAATTTTAGCCGTGCTTTGCAGAATTAAAAGGCCTAAGACATTCAACTTACCCTGGACTTCGCCGGCAACAGTGACTTCATTGGCTTCTACGTCCGCAGCCAGCTTGGCATTCTGCTCTATAAATACCTTTTTAAGAGAATTAACTTTGCCGGTAATTTGCCCCTCAATCCGGACATCGTCCTCACTGTTCAAATCACCCTTAATTTTTACCGACGGTCCGATCACCGTTTCCGACTGTTTTGCTACACTTTTGTCCAAAATTTGTTCCATAAACCAGCCTTTCTGTATGTATTTTACACGATTGGATTTTTTCCCGCCACAGAGTATAATTCAAACAAGGCTTGAGCAAAGCCGTCATTAAAACTGGCGGCTTTTATTTATGATGGTTTTTTGCTAAAATAAAGGTACAATTTACGCCTAAACTCGCGGGCAACCACGGGCATGGCAATAGCTACTCCGGTAGCAAACCAAGAAAGGTAATAAAACCCTCGTCAGGGTTCCTTTCTTGGTCGTGCGGGGAAACTCGCGCGTTTGGCTCGAAAGGGCCAAGCTCCTGGCGGGGGCCTTTTTGCGTCCTGCCACAAAAACCAATTAATTTTTATTTAATGACAAAGTTTAAGGTAGATATTTGGTTTAACCAAAAACCGGAAAAATTACACTTGGGATCGGTTGTTGTGGAAGCAGAGACCGAAGAAAAAGCTTACCAAATCGCCTGCAACAACACCGAACTTTGGGTTATTGGGGAAATTGAAGATACTTAAATACCAAATTTCCAAAACTCATGTCTGCAAACACAGTCGATTTTAATTAATTATGATGTCGTTTGTATGGTTTTGTCATCCAATTTATAGTACTAATACTACGCGCAACAACGTCTTGTTATAATGACAAAAGATAATTAGCCTTAGTTACTATGAATAAAAATAACACTCTAATCTTGATAGGGGGCATAGTAATCGGTGTTTTGATTACCGCCGTTATCACAAGCAATGCCGTTAACAACCAAAGTTACGGCATGATGCGCATGATGGGTATAAGGCAACAGACATCCATGATGGGCAGTAATATTGACCAGCATTTTATAGAGCAGATGATCCTTCACCATGATGATGCCATCACCATGGCTAACATCGCATTGCAAAAAGCCGAGCATCCTGAAACTAAACAACTTGCCCAAAACATAATTCAAGCCCAGACTTCGGAAATAAACCAAATGCGCCAATGGTATAAAAGCTGGTACGGGCAAGACGTTCCGGATACCTTTGCAAGCATGGGGCACGGAATGGGTTCTGGTACTATGCACATGGGCATGATGGGTAACACTACTGACACGGCAAGTCTGGAATCAGCCAAACCCTTCGAAAAGGCTTTTATCGAGGAAATGATCCCGCACCACCAGATGGCAGTCATGATGGCGCAAATGCTTAAGAACTCAACCCAGCGTCCGGAAATGAGGAATCTCGCCGACAACATTATCAACACCCAAACCAAAGAAATAGACCAGATGAGCAATTGGTATAGCCAGTGGTATCAATAACTATCTCAAACAATGTTTTAAGAGCGTTGTTTTGAAATCCTGCCATAAAATGGTATAATGCCAGCATGACAACTGGCAAATTTGCATTAAAACCAAAGAAAGTTATATTTATCTTTTTAGTGCTGATTGCTTTTTTAACCGTAGGGTTTACGGTTTTCTGCCGGATGCCTGGCGACACCCACAGCTATAACTTGCTGGTTGGGAAAGACGAGTGCCAGTCAGAACAGGCTACCCGAGACTGCGGGTCCAT
>JAJYWK010000024.1 GCA_021791515.1 bacterium
TTAGAATTGTAGGCAATCTTGGGCGGATTAACTTTGGCCTTAAAATCCATGATGGGCTGGATTTGCTTTAACCAGCCTTTCACATTCTGCTTGATTTCAGACTCGCTTAACATGGGCCTAGCGGCGTTGCGGCCACTGGGATCGCCAATCTGCGCGGTAAAATCGCCGAATAAAACGGTTACTTCGTGCCCCAACTGGCGCAGTTCTTCCAACAGCATGTAATTTTTAGCGTGGCTTAAATGCAGGGAAGTGGAGGTTGGGTCGGCGCCAATATAAATTTTCAATTTCTCTCCGGATTGCAATTTCTTAATAAACTCATCTTTGGAAGGCAAAACCTCTATCACTACTCCGCGGTTTAAAATTTCCTCGATTTTTGACTTATCTATAATTGTTTTCATTTAAATTAACTTTAGGTTTTATGCGTCTATTATACTTTGTATAATGTCGATCGCTCGGAAAGTTATCTTTAGATAACTTTCACTCGCTCTACGTCGCTAATAAATTTTCATTGCCTCGCTCGCTTAATTATAGCATTTTTATCAAAAGCAAAAAACCGCTATAATGCCTTTATGAGAATTTACAGCTTTGGGGCCCAAAAGCGGGCACCGACAGTAAAATCTAATAATCCCAAAACCCCAAGAAAAAATTTCCGCCTTTTTAAGAAAGGCTTTGGGTGGAAAAGGCTTTTTACCTGGGCTTTTCGCCTTACTGCTTTGGGTATTTTATTCATCGCGATTTTATTTTTATACTATACCAAAGACTTGCCGGATCCAAACAAATTGCTGGACAGGCAAGTACCGGAAAGCACAAAGATTTTTGATCGCAACGGCGGACTGCTTTATGAAATCCACGGCGAATACAAGCGCACACTGATTACCTTAGACCAAGTTGCTCCGGTCCTAAAAAACGCCACCATTGCCATTGAGGACAAGGATTTTTATAAACATGGCGGTATTTCCTATACCGGCATCGCCCGGGCAGTGATAGTCGATATTTTAACCGGTAAAAAAACCCAGGGCGGTAGCACCATCACTCAGCAATTCGTAAAAAACGCGATTTTAACCACCAATAAATCCTGGGACAGAAAAATTCGCGAGCTGATTTTGAGCGTTGCCATGGAACAGCGTTTTTCTAAAGACCAAATTTTACAATTTTATTTAAATGAAATTCCTTATGGCCGCAACGCTTACGGCATTGAAGCGGCGGCGCAAACTTACTTTAACAAACCGGCTAAAGATTTAAACCTGGCCGAGAGCGCTTATTTAGCCGCCCTGCCGCAATCCACCACTTACTATAATCCGTTTGGCCCCCACCGCGACGCGCTGGATGCGCGCAAAAATACCGTCATTAACGCCATGCGCGACCAAAACTACATTACCCCAGACCAGGCCAAAGCGGCAAAGGAAGAAAAAGTCGCCTTTTCGCCAATCACAACCGGTATTAAAGCCCCGCACTTTGTACTCTGGGTGCAGGATTATTTGGCCAACAAATACGGCGATAAAACTTTGGAAAGCGGCGGTCTAAAAGTTTACACCACGCTGGATCCAAAATTGCAGGACATTGCGGAAAAGGCGGTAAAAAATGGTATAGATAAAGAAAGCACAAAATACAACGTCCATAATGCGGGCTTGGTGGCCATTGACCCCAAAACCGGGCAAATTTTGGCCATGGTTGGCAGTAAAGATTATTTTGGCGAGGTAGAACCCAAAGGGTGCGCGCCGGGCAGAAGCTGCTTGTTTGAACCCAACGTCAATGTGGCGCTCTCGCAAAGACAGCCAGGGAGCAGTTTTAAGCCTTACGTTTACGCCACGGCTTTTAAAAAAGAACACGGCTACGCTCCGGCCTCCATGCTAATTGATGTAACTACTAATTTTGGCACTTACAACGGCAAGGACTATGTTCCTGGTAATTACAACGGCCAAAGCTACGGCCCGCTTTCTATACGACAAGCAATGGCCGGCAGCTTAAACATACCGGCGGTAAAAACTCTGGATTTGGTGGGCGTGGATAACGCGGTGCAAACCGCCCGGGATTTGGGCATTACCAGCCCCATGGCTGACTGCGGACTGTCTTTGGTTTTGGGCGGCTGCGAAGTAAGACTGATTGACCATGTAGCGGCTATGTCTGCCATTGCCAATGGGGGAGTAAAAAATGAAAAAACTCCGATCCTAAAAATAATAGACAAGGATAACAAAATCCTGGAAGAATTCAAAAGCAGCCCGCAGGAAGTTTTGGACGCGCGGGCCGCTTATGAAATTATCAGCATTATGACAGACAATGACGCCCGAAGTTTTATTTTCGGCGCCAATTCTCCCTTAATTTTACCGGACAGAAAAGTCGCGGCAAAAACCGGCACCACTAACAATTGGCGTGACGGCTGGACCTTGGGTTTTACTCCTTCTTTGGCCGCTGGCGTGTGGGCAGGCAACAATGACGGCACTCTCCTGAAAAAAGGCGCGGATGGCGTGGTGGTGGCCGCGCCGATTTGGCACGAGTTTATGGCTGAGGCTTTAAAAGGCGCTCCGGCCGAAGACTTTGCCGTACCCGGCGGCATTCAGCAAATCACGGTTGACTCAACTTCAGGCAAACTGCCAACTGATGCCTCGCCTGCCACCAAAACCGAAGTCTTTGCCGACTACGCCGTACCCACCACCTACGATAACGTCCATCTTAAAGTCGGGATGGATTCTTTAACCGGTCAGCCGGCCAACGGCAATACGCCTTCTGATCGCATCATTTACAAAACCTATACGGTTCTGCATAGTGAAAGACCGGAAAATCCCAATTGGGAAAATCCGGTGGTCCAGTGGGCGCTGGCCCATGGCTACCAGTATCCGCCCAGCGACGCGCCGATTTTAAAACCCATTGTTCCCGGCAACAAGCCAAATGTGGAAATTTTGAACCCCTCAGACGGCGCTAATATTTCCAGCCTGCCATTTCAGGTAAGCGTTAACGCGATCTCTTCCAACTCCATAACAAAAGCGGAGCTAAATATTGACGGAGAGCCCTACCAAAACCTTAGCGCTTCGCCTTTTGCCTTTGTGGTCAATAAGGGCTTAACAAATGGCAGTCATACCCTGGCTGTAAAAATTACGGATAATTTAGGCCAAACTGCCGACACCAGCATTACTGTCAATGTGAATCTGAATTTGCCGCTTACTTTAACCGAGCCTAATGACCAAAGCCTGCTGGTCTTTCCGGTAACATTAACAGCGGAAAGCCAAACGCCTTACGGCAGCGTAAGTTTTTACTATCAGGACGCCCAAGGAAAAAATACCTTAATTGGACCGGCAGAAAATACCGACCATTTGGGCGACACTTACCGCTATACATTTAACTGGCAAATCGCGCCGCCGGCCGGTAGTTATAAAATTTACGCCACGGCGGGAAGCGGCCTGATAACCAAAAAAATCCGGGTTAGCGTTCCATAGTTGATTAAACAAAATTTGAAACCAATCAATTTTGGTCAATTTTATTTAATTTTGCTTAATTCTGTTCAATTCTTTTATGTCCTGGCTAATTATTCTAACTTTTATTCTCACGCCAACTTACGCCGTTAAGTTGAACTTTTTTGGTTTGCCCGGAAACATGCTGATGCTGTGGGTTATTTTGGTTTGGATTATCTTTTTTTGCTACTTGATCGCAAAAAAACAACAGCTAATGTTTTTCACGGCCGTGAAAAACATTAGCCTTCCGGTTTTGATTTTAGTCGGCCTATTTTTTCTTTCAGGCCTTGTCAGCCTTTTCTATCACGGCCTAGACAGACAAAAGCTCGGGGAGTTTATTGTGCTCTTCCTGCAGCCAATCTCCGTCTTTTTCATTGCAAAATTTATTTTTGACCAAAATCCGAAATCAAAAGACTGCTTACTGCTTACTGCTTACTACTTACTTTCCCTCTCAGGCCTGCTCGCCATCCTCCAATATTTTACACTTATTGGCTTGCCGCCGGAATTCTGGGGCAATACCACAGAGCCCAGACGCGCGATTGGTTTTTTTATCCACCCTAATTTTTACGCGCTTTGGTCTGCTCCTTTATTGGCACTTTTGATTCCAAATATTGCCCAACGTGTCAAAAATTGGAAATTGCCTGTCCCCCGAAGCTTAAGCGAAGGGGGAGAAATTGTCCGCCAGCTGGCGGATTGGAAATTTTTTATTGCCTGGATTTTGGGAGCAACCGGCTTGCTATTATCTCTTTCCCGCGCCGGCTGGCTGGGACTGGCCGCGGCGATTCTAGTCTATTTGGTTGTCGCCGCGGACAAACAAATCCGCAAGCTTGCTTCTGTCATGGTTGTTGTTATAGTTATTGTTATTATTTCTATCCCAAATCTCCGTTGGCGCTTTGTTCTTCCTTTTTACGGAGAAAAATCCGCGGTCTCCCGCCTGTCTTTATGGAATACCGGAATTAAAGCCGTAAAAAAATCGCCCGTGCTTGGCCTTGGTTTAACTGGTTTTTCTAACAACTGGGACAGACTAAACACCGACCCAAACTTGGACACTCACAACTATCCCCATAATATTTTCTTGGATTTGTGGGTGGAAACCGGACCGCTTGGCCTGACAAGTCTAATTGGACTTGTCGGACTGATAATCTACCGCGGCCTGCGCCCTTTTGTCATTCCGGAAGCCACAAGCGAAGCGCGGGCTGTCCGGAATCTAGATTTCCGCTTTCGCGGGAATGACACCATTAAACTATCCCTCGCCCTCTTCATCATCGCGCTCCTAGTCCAAGGCCAAATTGACAATCCTTATTTTAAAAATGATTTAGCTATGGTGTTTTGGATAATTCTATCTTTGGCAATTTAGAGTATCAAAGTAACAGTTCACAGGCTTGAGTGAAATCCTAATTTTGTTGATATCCCTCGATGTGGGCGGACCATTGGCCTACCAAAATCTTTGCAAATTTGATAATCTACTCGGTCTTGCGAACTGTTACGTATTAAACTATTGACGAAAGCCAAAAAATCTGCTAAGATATAAGTAGTAAAGTATCGGATAGGCCGAAACAGTTCGGGAATCCCGCGAAATAAGGGATGGGCGGACCGCGTCGGCATTCACGAAACAAAAATCAAAATAACAATCGAATATTATGTCAGAACAGGAACGGCTTGCTTTCTTGTCTTCCACGGACCTGCTTTCCATTGCCGAGGCGGCAAAATTAACGCCTTACTCGGCTGATTATTTAAGTCTTTTGGCTAGGCAAGGCAGGCTTCCGGCAACTAAAGTCGCGCGTAATTGGCTTACTACCCGTAAGGCGATTTTTTTATACTTGCGGGAGCAACAAGTTAAGCACCAGCGCATTACAACAGAGTTGCGACAAATGCGGAAAGGAGTTATGTGAAAATTAAGCTTTTGCTTAAAGTCCTTGTTGTTGCCATAATCGCCACGGAAGGATTTTTAATTTCTAACTTGATCCGTTTACAGCCAAAGGAATTTTTAGCCAATGCCGTAAGCAAAGTCCGCTTGCCCAAAACCGCACCCTCCGCTTTTGGCGAAGCCAAAGATTATTTTTCCCGCTTTTCTTCCCAAACCAACGAAGCTATTTTACAATTGGGGCTGGACATTCAAACCGACGCGGAAGGAATAAAAGATTTTGCCGGTTATTTTAAATCTGAAACCCAAACAGCTTTCGCCGAAACTAAAACGCGGATAACCAACGACGCGGCTTCGACAGGCTCATTTGTCGGTGGTATTGGAAACCAAATAAAACATCTTGTTATAAATTTCCGGGCAGACGTAAAAGCTCCTTACCTCGCGGCGGCGGATGTTATTGCGCCGCCGCTTAATGAGCAAAAAAATCAGGCAGACAAACTCGCGGTGAATTTTTGGAATGGCTTAGCAGATAATGTTGGGATGCTGGATAAGCTGGCAAGAGGCGAATTTAAAGATGACAACGCCTCCGTCTTTGCCATTGCGAGGAGGCCGGGGCTTTATCCGGCCGACGAAGCAACCCCAAACTCTGGAAAAGATTGCTTCGGCTGCGCTCGCGATGACAGACAATATGTGGTCAATGGGGGCGATGAAATAAAAGGGATTGTTGAGATTAAGGGGAACAGCAAAGTCCTCGGCATCGCCACCTCCGCCGTTGACCCCAACTATATTAACCAGCTGATTGATAGCCGCCTTAACCAATACATTGCCGAAGGAAAACTTAAAGGGAATAACGATAACTATAACCGGCAGATTTTTGCCGGTCCTAATGGTATGGTTCAAAACGGCGGCGGGCAAACAACATCGGTTATTGGAGGCGCGCCTATTGTAAGCTACTATCCGGCTGTCCAGCAGAACGGCTTTAGCGGCGCTTCTTTGGCCGGCTTTACCCAGCTTTCGGCCCAGAGTTTTAATTCCGAAACCATAACCGCCTCCCAAACTCTCACCGTCCAGGGCGCGGCAACCTTGGCGTCTTTGAATGTCTCCGGATCAACATCGTTAGCTACTTCTACCATTTCTTCCCTCACCGTCAGTGGGCCCGTAACTCTAAACGGCTCCACGACAATCGCCGGGTTAACCGTCACCGGCTTAAACCCGGGCCTTACCGAAGGCAGCGTGTTATTCCAGGGCGCATCCGCCATATTGGAAGATAACAGTAATTTTTTCTGGAATGATTCGGCCAACCGTTTGCAAATTGCCAACTTAAGCGTTTCCGGCAATGCCACTACCACTGGCAATCAAATTATAAGCGGCACGCTCGGGATTGGGACGAACAATCCGGCCGGGCTCCTACATCTCGTTACGGAGTCTTCCACCAGCTTGTTCTTTGACCGGTATGGCGGCGCGCCGCCGAATATCATCTTCCGCCGCGCGAACGGGACCATCGCCGCGCCGACCGCGGTGACCACCGACAATCAGCTCTTCGCCATCGGCGGCCGCGGCTACGGCGCAAGCGGCTTCTCCGCGGGCGGCAGAGCGGCGCTCTTCGGCGCGGCGGCAGAGCCGTGGACCGACACCGCGCAGGGAGCGTATCTCGCCTTCACCACGACCGCCAACGGCACTGCCTCGGCAGTGGAGCGCTTGCGTATTGACCAGAACGGCAACGTCGGGATTGGGACGACGAGCCCTGATCAATTACTGACCGTATCTCGATCTGTGGCGACTCCAGGCGATGCGACCGTAAGGGTCCGTTCTGTCGATGCTCCGGGCGTTTACAAGAATGCTACGCTCATGCTTTCGAACGGCAATGGGTCTGATTCAACTAGTCAGGCATGGGGGCTTCGATCGAACTCGCAGACCGGGTCGCTCAGTTTTCTCTACAGTCAATTCGGTGAGGGCTTAGGGAACGAGCGAATGACCATAAGTAGCACCGGCAACGTCGGCATCGGGACGACGAATCCTGGGCAGAGACTTACAATTGTTCCATCTGGTAATACAATTCCTGACACAGTCACTACTTATAGTTTTGGGGTAAGCAATTTACCAAACACAAATATCAATCTTGCTTTTGGTAACGATGCATCATATGCGTATATACAATCGTTTGAAAGTAAACCACTTCAGATAAATAACGCGGGTAATAATGTCATTTTTAATGCAACCGCAGGCAACGTCGGCATCGGGACGACGAGTCCGCAGGCAAAATTACATGTCAGTACTACGGGACAAGCGATAAGAGTTGATAACAATGTTGATTATGAGCTTTATTTTGCTGGGACGGGTAGTGATACGAATATTTATTCTGAATCCAATTTATATCTTAATAGTGGAACCGGGAAATTGTTATATCTTGGAAATGGAGCAAATAGTCAACAGGTTACAATAAATAGCGGCAACGTCGGCATCGGGACGGTGAGCCCGAGTGAGAAATTACATGTTGGAAGTGGAAATATTCTTTTGGATAATGGTTATGCCTTAAAATTTAAGGAC
>JAJYWK010000025.1 GCA_021791515.1 bacterium
GATCAACCCTTTTTAAACTTAGCCGATTCTTCTACCATTCAGATTGGCCAGCGGGTGGTGGCTATTGGAAACTCTCTGGGGCAATATCAAAATACCGTAACTACCGGCATTGTTTCCGGCATTGGCCGGAAAATTACGGCCGGCGACGAATCGGGTTCCAGAGAGAATCTTTCCGGTGTAATTCAAACTGACGCGGCAATTAACCCTGGAAATTCCGGTGGGCCGCTGCTTAATTTAAGCGGCGAAGTAATTGGCATTAACACAGCCATTGACCAGCAGGGCCAGTTGGTGGGTTTTGCCATTCCGGCAAATGACGCGAACAAATCTTTGGCCGCGTTTAAAAAGAACGGCAAAATCACTAGGCCGTTTTTGGGCGTGCGCTACATTACATTAACGCCCGAAATTGCCAAGCAGGAAAATTTACCAAAAGACTACGGCGCGTTAATTTTGCGCGGGCAAACCATGACGGATTTTGCGGTAATCCCCGGCAGTCCGGCGGATAAAGCAGGCCTCATGGAAAACGACATAATCTTGGAAGTAAACGGCCAAAAAGTGGACGAAGACCATTTGCTTTCGGATTTGCTTAAAGATGCCAATGTGGGCGACACAGTGGTGCTTAAAATTTATCACAAAGGGGAGGAAAAAACGGTGAGCGTGGTTTTGGGAGAGAGCAAGTAGCCGACCCGAATTTACGAATATTACCCGAATGACCCGAATTATAGAAAAAGATAATTGTTACAAGATTACAGGATTATGTTTTAAGGTTCAAAAAAAATTAGGGCGTTTTTGTCGAGAAAGGCAATATTGCGATGAGTTTGAGGCTTTGCTAATTCAACAAAATTTGCCTTATAAGAGAGAGTATGAGTTAAAAGAACTTAATCAGGATTCGCCAAATGGAAACAAGGTTGATTTTTTAGTTTTTGGAAAAGTTCTGGTTGATTTTAAAGCTAAGAATTATATTACCAAGGAAGATTACTATCAGATGTTAAGGTATTTGTCAGCAGCCAGATTGGAAATCGGATTGATTGTAAATTTTCGAGATTCACATTTAAAGCCAAAAAGAGTGTTAAATAATAATTTACATTCGGATAATTCGGGTTTAAATTCGGAACATTCGGGTCGGATATTAGGAATTGATTACGGAGAAAAAAGAATCGGTTTGGCAATAAGCGACGAAAGCCAAACTTTTGCCAGAGAATTGGCGATTTTGTCTCCCAAAGAATTTTGGCAGCAGCTAAAAACTATCATCAGCGAGAATCAAATTAATAAAATCGTTCTCGGCTGGCCGCTGAATATGAGCGGAGAAGAGACGAAAAAAACACTTGAAGTCAATGACTTCAAGGAGAAATTAGAGAAATTAGTTGAAATTCAAATTGAAATTATAGATGAAAGATTAACATCGCAAATGGCACAAAACATCAGCGGTGGAAAGAAAGACCTTGATAGTCTGGCCGCGCAAATCCTTTTGCAAAATTATTTGGATAAAAATAAAAAATAGATGAGTGAATTTCGACAAAATCCGATAACCAAAAACTGGGTGCTTATCGCTCCGGCCAGGGGGAAAAGGCCGGACCAGTACAAAACCTATTCAGTCATGCACGGTGTTCCCGAGGTGGACCCGAAATGCGTGTTTTGTGCGGGCAATGAGCACCTTAACAAAGAGCTTTATCGCACGCCCAATAGCAAGGACTGGGAAATTCGGATTATTCCAAACAAATTTCCGTCGCTGGACAATACTTCCGCGTATCGCCACAAAGAGTTTTACATTTCTCACAGCGGCGACGGCGACCACGAAGTAATAGTCACGCGCAAGCATAACGAGCCGGTGGCGCTTCAATCTATTGCTTTGGTGGAATTAACCATCAAAACTTTTATTGAAAGAATAAATTTGCTTGCCCAGCGGCCGGATTTGGCTTACGTGCAGATTTTTCATAATCACGGCCGGGATGCGGGCGCATCCATTATTCATCCGCATTACCAGCTAATGGCCACGCCCATTGTGCCGCCGCACATCCATTCGGAAATAATGGGCTGTTATCATTACTACCAAGACCACAAAACTTGCATTTATTGTGATATTATTAAAGAGGAGCTTTCGGTTAAGCACCGCGTGGTGCACGAAAGCGAGCATTTTGTGGTAATTTCCGCCTATGCCAGCCGCTGTCCGTTTGAAACCTGGATACTGCCCAAAAAGCACGGCGCCAGGTTTGAAGACATGAGCGAAGATGAAATCAGGCATTTGTCGTTTGTTTTAAAAATTACGCTGGGCCAGTTGTACACCAAACTTTCCGATCCGCCTTTGAACTTTTACATTCACAATATGCCGCTTAAAAAACACGACGGCCAGTCCCGGCACAGCGCGAATGAGGAAAAAGCTTTTCATTGGCATCTGACAATTTTCCCGCGCATTACCATTTGGGCCGGGTTTGAATTTGCCACCGGTATTCCGGTAAACCCTGTGCCGCCGGAAGTGAGCGCCAAATTTTTAAAAGGAGAAGAATAATTATGAAGAAATTAGTTATTGCCAATTGGAAATTAAATCCGAGCAGCTTAAAAGACGCGCAAAAGTTGGCCGCGTCTATTAGCATCAAAGCAAAAAACAAGGTAGTGCTTTGTCCGCCGACTATATATCTATCTAATATCCAATATCCCAATATCGGATCTCAAGATTGTTTTTGGCAGGAAAAAGGCGCATTTACCGGGCAAGTTTCTCCATTGATGTTGAAGGATCTAAAAATTAAATATTCGTTAGTTGGCCACAGTGAAAAACGCGGCGTGGGAGAGACGGATGAAATGATTAATGCCAAGGCCAAAGCGCTTTTGGCGCAAAAAATTACTCCGGTAATTTGCATTGGCTTTGGCACCACGGTGGAGCATGACGATTTGGAAGTTACGGACATTTTAAAATCGCAGTTAGATATTGATCTTGGCGGCTTGGATTCGTCCAAAGTTATTGTGGCCTACGAGCCGGTGTGGGCAATTGGCACCGGGCACAATGCGACGCCCGAGCACGCGGAAAAAATTTCCATTTTTGTAAAAACCAAATACAAAGTGCCCACGGTTCTGTACGGCGGCAGCGTGAATTTGGGCAATGCCAAAAGCTTTTTGCAGCAAACAAATGTTGGCGGCCTGCTAGTTGGAGGCGCGAGTTTAAACGCAAAAGATTTTAATCAAATTATTAATATGTAAAAAAATAAAACATGAAACTTGAAACACGCAACATTAGCCTGCTTCATACTTCATGCTTTATGCTTCATCTGTATGATATATCTCGCCAGTGACCACGCAGGGTTTGAATTAAAAAAAGAAATAATTAATCACTTAAAAGCGCAAGACCAGGAAGTGGAAGACTGCGGGCCGTATTCGTTTGACCCGGAGGACGACTATCCGGATTTTTGCTATCCCTGCGCGGTTAAAGTGGCTCAAAATCCCGGAAGTCTTGGAATAATTTTGGGCATGAGCGGCAACGGCGAGGCAATTGTGGCCAATAAAGTTAAGGGCATCCGCTGTGCGCATTATTACGGCGGGCACGAAGAAATTATTTCCCTTTCGCGCCAACACAATAACGCAAATATTTTATCGCTCGGCGCCAAATTTCTTTCCATCGA
Organism: bacterium; assembly: GCA_021791515.1. Lineage (GTDB taxonomy): Bacteria > Patescibacteriota > Doudnabacteria > UBA920 > UBA920 > PALSA-1336. The sequence goes on from JAJYWK010000025.1 coordinate 3,609, forward strand.
TGAAGTTAAAAGAGCAATAGATTTATGGATAGAAACCGGTTTTGACGCGGGTAGGCATCAAAGGAGAATTGATAAGATTGCAAAATTGGAATCAGAAATTATGAATTAAGAATTATGGCAATTATTGTACCGGCAATATTAGAAAAAACCGCGGAAGATTTTAACCGAACGCTGTCGGTGGTGGTTAAATTGCCGAATTTGGAGCGCATCCAGGTGGATTTTGGCGACGGGCAATTTATAGCCAATCGTTTACTATCCGCAAGCGATATGGACACGTTAAGTCCCGCGTTTGAGTGGGAAGCGCACTTAATGTGCCAAGCGCCGAATGATTTTTTGGACTATCAAATCTGCGGGTTTAAAACTTTACTTTTGCATTATGAAGCATTTCCTTCGGCCGCTGAGTTAAAAAAGACAATCAGTGATGCCAAAGGAATGGGCTTTAAAGTTGGCGTGGCAATAAATCCGGATTCATCGGTGAATGTTTTAAAAGATATTGAGGCCGATGAATATCTGGTTATGTCAGTTGTGCCGGGCAAGCAGGGGCAGGAATTTATTCTAAAAACTTTGGAAAGAATAAAAGAACTTCGGGCGCTAAAATCGCATGCTATAATTGAGGTGGACGGCGGCGTGAACGAAACTAATATAAAAAGCATTAAAGAGGCCGGCGCGGATTTGATTTGCGTGGGAAGCGCGTTGGTAAAGGCGGCTGATGTAAACATGGCTTATGAAAAATTGATTATGGCGATGAATTCGTAAAGTTTGAAAATAAAACAAAAAATGGAAAAATTATCAAAATAAAAATTAACCTCTCTCCCAACCTCTCCCCAAGAATTGGGGAGAGGGGGTCTAAAATGAAATTATCTATTAATGAAATTAGGTATAAAGCCAACGATATTCGGCAAGATATAATTGAGATGTTGGTTAACGCGGGAAGCGGGCACAGCGCGGGTTCTTTAGATATGGCTGACGTGTTTGCCGCGTTGTATTTTAATGTTTTAGAACACCAGGCGGAAAATCCGCAGTGGGAAGGCCGCGACCGTTTAATTTTATCCTGCGGTCACATTTGCCCGGTGCTCTATGCCGCTATGGCCGAAGCGGGGTATTTTCCTAAAGAAGAATTAATGACGTTAAGGAAATTAGGCACGAGGCTGCAGGGGCATCCGCATAATTTGTCTTTGCCGGGAATTGAAACCACTTCCGGGCCGCTTTCGCAGGGCGCCAGCCAGGCTGTTGGCATGGCCTTGGGTCTTAAAATGGATCATAAACATAATCGCGTATATTTGATTATGTCCGATGGCGAACAGCAAGAGGGTCAAATTTGGGAAGCGGTGATGTTCGCGGGCAAAAACAAGCTTAATAACATCACAGCGATTATGGATCGCAACAACATCCAAATAGACGGCTACACCGAAGACATTATGCCCCTGGAAGATTTGTCCGACAAATACCGCGCGTTTGGCTGGCATGTTTTGGAAGTGGATGGCCATAACCCGCAGGAAATAATTAACGCTTGCTTAGAGGCTCGGGCGATTTATGAAAAGCCGACAATCATTATCGCACATACCATTGCGGGCAAGGGCGTAAGTTTTATGGAAGGCGATTACAAATGGCACGGCAATCCGCCGAATAAGGAACAGGCAAAGATGGCTCTTGAGCAACTGCGGACTCTGGGCGGGAGGATAAAGAGCGAACATGAATAATTTTTGTTAACACGGATTTACTGATTGTACACGCCTGCCTGCCGGTAGGCAGGGATAAACGGATTCCTACGGATCCCAACTGATCAAAATCAGTGGTCATCAGTAGTTCCGTGATCAATCCGTAGATCCGTGTTAATATAATCAACTAACAAAAATATATGACTTTTATTTTGTTCATTGCGGTAGTGGTTTTGCTTTTTTGGATTGCCAGCGTGAGCAACCGGGTTTCTAGCTTAGAAAATAAACTCAAAGGCGGCATTGCTAAGGTGCCGGGCGAAATGCCGCAAGCGGCGCCCAAGTCAATGCCGCACTCCGGCTTGTTTCAAAATCAGCCGGCTAGCTTGGAGCATTTGGTAGAAATGCCTAAACCTCCGGTTAAGGTTGCATCAGAGGTGCCAGAGCCGGTAAAAACCGCGGCGCAAGAAACCGAAACCGCGGTAAACTGGTTAAATAGAATCGGCGTGGTGGCTTTGGTTTTGGGTTTGGGTTTCTTTTTGAAAATCGCGATAGATTTGGGCTGGATTGGGCCGTGGATGCAAATTATAATTGGCTTGGCTATTGGCGGATTGTTAGTTTATTTGGGCGAGCTATGGAAAGCCCGCTTTGGCGAAAAAGCCCAGGCGCTTACCGGCGGCGGCGTGGCGGTTTTGTATTTTAGCATTTACGCGGCGTTTAATTTTTATCATTTAGTGCCGAATGTTTTGGCTTTTCTGGCTATGGTTGCAGTTGCGGCTTTTGCCGTTTGGCTGTCTTACCGCAATTCTTCCCTGGCTTTGGGCGCTTTGGCCTTTTTTGGCGCTTATGGCGCGCCTCTGCTATACAGTTCCGGCAAAGATCCGCAGGCAATGTTGTTTGGGTATTTAACCTTAATAAATATTGCGGTTGTGGCGGTAATGTTTAAAAAGTATTACAACCAGCTTCTGCTTTTAACGCTGTTTGGCACGATTATTGATTCTGTAATTTGGGCGGGAATGTTTTCCAATTATCAAAATACTTTAACCAGCGTATTTTTTGTGATTGTTACGACTATTTTGTATGTCGCCGGCAGCGGAATGCTGATAAGACTGCATAATTCCCGAAAAACTTTGCCAACGGATTTTGAAAATTACATGGGCGCGCAAAGTTTGGTGATGGGTGGGTTTTATTTTCTGTCTATTTATGGATTGTTGTTTAATAAGTATCATGAAATCCTGCCGGCCATAGCTTTGCTCGGCGGGGTGGTATTTTTCTTCGCTTATGTTTTGGTAGACCGCCTGAATTTTCGGAATCTAAATTATTGCCTGTCTTTTATGGGCGCGCTATTGTTAGTATTTGCCGCCATTTTGCAGTATGACGGCAAAGCCCTGGCCGCGGTGTTTTTGGTTTTGGGTTTGCTTGGCTCCGGCATTGGTACTTTGGTAAAGAGAGAGGAGCTTCGGGTATGGGGTATTGTGGTTTTGTTTATGTCTTTGTTCAAATCTTTGTTTGAACCATATGGGCCTAATGATACCGCCTTTTTGTTCAATGCCAAATTTGGTTTGATGTTCACCAACACTTTGGCCATGCTGTTTGTGGGCTGGATGTACAGTAAGCTGGAGGCAGTGGAGTTTGAAAAAAATGCGGAAAAAGGGCTGCAAATTGTTGCGGCACTGGTTTTGTGGGGGAGTGTTTCCTGGGATATTATGTTTCCCAGTCACAGCATAGCTTCCGCGGATAAATTTATGACCCTGTGGTGGGTAATTTATCCCGTTGCCTTGGCCGCGGCCGCTGCGTTTAGCCGGCGGAGCGAACTGTTTAAATTATCCGTAATTTTGCTAGCCGCCAGCTTCTTTAAAGTTCTGTTTATGCCGTATTCCGGAAGTTATACTTTTTTGTATAACATCAAGTTTGGCTTAATGCTGCTGCAAACTTTCGCGTTTTTGGTGTTTGCCTGGATCAGCGATAAAAGCGGCCATACCAAAGATTTTTCCGACGCGTTGAAGGTTGCAGCCAGTCTACTATTATGGTTTGGGGTTTCCTGGGAAATTGTAAAATACTTTGAAAACGATGTGTCTAAAAATTCCCGCAATTTGTATTTAAGCCTGTGGTGGATTGCGTATAGCGCGATTTTGATGGGCGCGGGGATTATGTGGAGAAATTCGCTTTTCCGAAAAATCGCTATTGGCTTGTTCTTCGTTACCATCGTCAAAGTCTTCCTGTTTGATTTGTTGTCTCTGGATTTAGGCTATTTAATCGTCTCGTTTATTTCTTTGGGCGTGATTCTGGTTACTGTGTCGTTCGTCTACCGCAAGCATAAAGAGCAGATAGTTAACTTTTTAGAAGGAGAATGCAAATAATGATTAACACGGATCTACAGATGGTACACGGAAAAACTGATTGCTACGGATTCTAAATTACTATGACATATGGAATAAAGAAAATTGATCTGCTGTATGAAGATTTAACCTAC
>JAJYWK010000033.1 GCA_021791515.1 bacterium
GTTTGGAAATCAGCAGAAGAATGGTTACAATACTACAACGAAGAACGAATTCATTTATCAATTAGTGGCCTGACGCCCAGGCAAAAACTTGCTTTGAGCGTCACCCATTAGTGTTCACTGTTCAGAGTCAGGACTTAAGCTTATTTTAGTTAAAATATGGTTTATTTAACCTTGCCGCCTGATGATAGCAAGTAAAATAAAAGGGCTTTAATTGCGTGCAAACGGTTTTCCGCTTGCTCAAATACCAAACTGCGCGCAGACTCAAAAACTTCTTCCGCCACCTCCTCATTCGGATGCTTGGGCAAACAATGCATAAACATGGCGTTCGGTTTAGCCTGTTTGAAAGTTTTAGTTGTAACTTGAAAATTTTTAAAATCCTCGCGCCTTTTTGCCGCGTCCTTCTCGTCGCCCATGCTTACCCAGGTGTCGGTATAAATAACGTCGGCGTTTTTTACGGCTTCCGCTATATTATGGGTTGCGGAAAATTTGCCTCCGCTTTTGTTATTTAAAATTTCCGCCCGCGCTATAATTTGCCGCCTTGGTTCGTAGCCTTTAGGAGTGGCAATGGCCATATTTAAGCCCAAACTGCCGCTTGCCAAAATCAGCGAGTTGGCAACGTTATTGCCATCGCCCACAAAGGCGATTTTTATTTTTTTTAAATCGCCAAAATGTTCTTTTAAAGTTAACATGTCGGCTAAAATTTGGCAGGGGTGGTACAAATCGCTCAACGCGTTGACCACGGGAACCTCCGAATGTCTGGCTAAATCTTCCAATACGGAATGCGAATAAACCCTGGCCGCCACCAAATCAACCCAGCGCGTCAAATTGCGGGCAATATCGGCCACCGGTTCACGGTCGGGAATTCTGCCGTCATTGACTACGGTGAATCCGCCCATTTCATGCACGCCAATCTGCAAAGTAAATTTTGTGCGCAACGACAGTTTTTCAAACAGCAAAGCAACGGTTTTATTTTTAAAGGCCGCCCGGTATTTTTGCGGCTGTTTTTTTATTTTTGCGGCCAGCGCGAGAACTTTTAAAATTTCTCCGGGCTCTAAGTCGGTATCCGCGAGATAATGCCTAACGCGGTTATTTTTAATATTTTTTTCCATGTTAATATTTTTTAATTATCTAGTATACTTCTGGGCAACTTTTCCGTAAGCCTCCCTAAAAGGCACTCCCCGGCTCACCAACTTATAGACTTCCGCGGTGGCGTAAAGCTCCTGAGTCAAAGCCGTTTTGCAATTTTCGGCATTGACTTTTAAACTGCCGAACACCTCATTTAAAACCTGCAGGCTTTCCAAAGTTACCTCAAAGCTTTGGAAAACCGGATCTTTAAGCAACTGCAGATCCCGGTTATATCCGGAAAGTAAATTACCGGCAATGCTTCTAACCCGGCTTTCATTGGAAGTTACCACAAAATACTTGGCTCTTAAAAGCTCAAATACATCCGGATTTTTCTTTTGCGGCATAATGGAACTGCCGGTGCAAAATTCCTTAGGCAATTCAAAATAGCCGAATTCCGGCATGCTGAACAAAACCAGATCCGTCGCGATTTTATTGGCATCGAACATTATTTGAGCCAAAGCGTGCAAAATTGCCGACTCAAATTTACCGCGGCTGTTCTGGGTGTAAATGGGATTTTGTTGAACTTTTTTAAAACCCAATAGTTTGGCGGTAAAATTTCTATCTATGTTTATTGGCAAGCCGTAGCCCGCCGCGGTGCCTAACGGAGACTGGTCAATTAAATCGCCCGCGTAAGCCAGGGATTTTAAATTGTCGCTCATTGAGTCGGCAAAACTGCCCGCCCACATTGCAATGGAAGAAGGCATGGCTTTTCTGGTATGGGTATACCCGGGCAGTTTTATTTTGCCATAGACTTTTGAGAAAGATTTTAATTTTAAAAGAAAATCTTTTACTAATCCCTCGCAATTTTCCAAATTGTCTTTGTAATAAAGCCTGAGAGCCGCCAGCACTTGGTCGTTTCGCGACCGGGCGGTATGGATTTTTTTGCCGAGGTCGCCCAATTTTTTTGTGAGATAATTTTCTATGGCCGTGTGGCAATCTTCCTGCTGCGGCAAAATTTTAAATTTACCTTTGCTGTCCGCGACAATTATTTCTTTAAGGGTTTTTTCCAGTTTTTTTGCTTCCGCGGAATTTAGTATGCCGATTTTGGCAAGCATTTTCGCGTGGGCAATGGAGGCCTGGCAGTCATACTTAACCAGGCGCTGGTCCAGAATATAATCATTGCCAACGGTAAACTTTTCCACCGCCTTATTTAATTTATATTGTTTTTGCCATAATTTCATTTGATTTCCTTTTAATAAGCTTAGGACTTACGCTACTACCGCCAAGTTCAAGGCATTTTCCGAGCCTGCCTGCCGGCAGGCAGGGATTTTTGGAGGCGTAGCCGAGCTACGCCGATAAAAACCGCAGGAAAATAACGAAGAAATTGGCCAGAGCCGTCCCGACAGGTCGGGACGGCGGTGGGTAAGTCCTAAAATTACTTTTTACCCTTTAACAACCGCGCGGTTTTGTTGGCAAGTTGCATTTGCAAAGTATAAATTTCAATGAATCCCGGGCTGGCGTTAACATTAAACGGATATCCGGCGCGGGTGGAAAAGGAACAATGTCCCAAACCGTACGGCGAATCTACCGCCACCACAGTCGCCTGCCCTTTAAACAATTTTATTGTGACTTTACCCGTAACTTTTTCATTAACGCTGTCGTTAAAGGCGTTTATGGCATCCATGGCCGGATCATACCATAGCGCGCCATAGCACAAATAACCCCATTTAATGTCCATGGTTTCCTTGAGCTCGTTTAAAGTCCTGGTAGAAACATAAAGCTCCAGTTCTTTGTGGGCGGAAATAATAACGTGAGCGGCCGGCAATTCATACACGCCGCGGTCTTTCAGGCCGACCAGCCGGTCTTCCAGCAAATGTACTACTCCCACCCCGTGGCGGCCGGCAATCTTATTCAGACTGACAATTAATTCAGCCAAAGGGTATTTTTTACCGTTTAATTCTGTCGGCAGTCCTTTATCAAAATCCAAATAAACTAATTCTTCCTTGTCGGGAGCGTTTTTTGCCAGGGTATAAGTGGTTAAGAAATTTTCCACCAGGGGAATATTTTTGGGGTCTTCCACTTCGCCGCCTTCCCAGGTCATTCCCCACATGTTGTCGTCCACGCTGTACGGAAAATCCAGCCTGGCGGGAACGGGGATGTGATATTTTTCGGCGTACTTTATTTCTTCGTCGCGATCCATATTCCACTCCCGAACCGGCGCGATAATTTTAAGCTTGGGGTTTAAAGACAAAATATACCCTTCTATGCGAACCTGATCATTGCCTTTGCCGGTTGACCCGTGCGCAATGCAGTCGGCTTTTTCCGCCTCCGCGATTTCCACGGCTTTCTTTGCCAAAATTGCCCTGCCAATCGGCGTGGAAAGATGATAATTGCCCTGGTAGCGGGCGTTAGCCTTTATGCCTTTGGCGATAAATTCTTCCGCGAATTCTTTTTTGGCGTCCAAAGTAATGGCTTTTACGGCGCCAAACTTTAATGCTTTTTGCTTAATGGCCTCAAGGTCGTCGTTCTGCTGGCCAATATCCAAGGTCAGGGCAATGACTTTGGCGTTATATTTGTCCTGAATCCACTTAAGCATTACCGAAGTATCCAGGCCGCCGGAATACAGCAGTAAAACTTTTTTTATCTCGCCCTGCTTGGCTTCATACGAAGCCACTTTGACGTAAGATGTTTTGTTGTTCATTTATTTGTCCTTAAAAAATTAATTTTTACAAAAAGCCCATCCAAAAGAATAACAAAAAGTTATTCTCAAGGACGGGCTTTTGACCGCGGTACCACCTTGATTCCTTAAGAGTTTTATCCTTAAGGCTCTTAATCCAAAATAGACAACGCCATTTTGGAACTTTATTTTACGGTCAAGCTTCCGTAAGGCATTTTTGCCTTCAACGTGTCGCTAAAAACAGCGAGCTTACCGGATGCGACTCCGATTAAACGTTTTATAAACTATAATGAGATAAATATAACAAAAATAAAATCCTTGTCAAGTTGCCCGCAGTGCGCGGTTGAAAATCACCAGCCAAAGAGTTTGCCTACATCTTCCGGGGTTTCTCTTTTTCTGGCAATTTTAATTTCCCCGTTTTGCGCTATCAGTTTGGCAGGGGAAGAAAGCAGACAATGGTGAGAGGCCAAGGAATCCTGATACGCTCCAGTGTCAAAAAACGCCACATAAAGCTCTTCCACATCGCTGAAACGGGGAAGCGGAATGTAGCTTCCGCCGGCCGTGTATTTATCATCGCAATCGCGGCTAGATCCAACCATCCAAACCTTGGCCAGCCTTCTGGTATTCATGTGATTAACCGGAGCAACGTGCCATTTTTGATGAATGGCCCAGGTATCAATTAAATCATTCATAAAGCTGCCGTCAATCGCATACCACTTATTTTTCCCTTTATTTTCAACATTTTTTTCGGCCAATATTTTATAAACCGTTATTTGGGCCGGGGCAACCACAAAGCGGCTCCATTCCGTAATCAAATTCGGGTGTTTTATGCCCAACTTATCGGAATAACTCTTTGCGGTTTTAACAATCCCCTGGATTAAATTTTTTGCCGAATAAAAATGTTTTTTCTTTTCGTAAGGAACGCCGGCTCCTCCGCCGATATCCAATGTATCCAGACCTGGATTTTTTTCACGCAATTTTCCATACAATTCAATGGCCCTTTTTAAAGGTTTTAAAACCCCTTCCATATTCTCAATCTGGCTTGAGATGTGATAATGCAAAATAGAAAGCCCTCTGATTTTTCCCAATTTTATCAGTTCTTCTTCGGTGAAGCCAAAACGGTTAAATTTTTTGTCCCAATGGCTCTCAATTTTTATATTAAGGTTTACCCTGATTCCCACCTCGCCTTTAAATTTATTTAATCTCGCCAGCTCTGTTGCATCTTCTATAATTGGAATAACAACCAATCCTTTCCCTCCCAACTCCTCAATTAAAGAAATATATTTCCCAGTCTTCGGACCATTGCAAAGAATGCGCATTTTAGCGTTAAATTTGTCCTGTTCTATCATTTTTTTTACCAATGAAAGCTCGTTAGCGCTTGAAACTTCCAGGTTAGCGCCCTCTGCCACGACGGGAAGAACAAATTCCTTGTTTTGATTAACTTTCATGCAATAATGGTAATAAAACTTGCCCTTGTATCCTAAAACTTTTATATATGCATTAAAGGTTTCTATTAAATCGCGGACTCGGTGTTCAATGATTGTAGGGAACACTATTTCCGTGGACGTGCCATACTTTTTTACAATATCAAAAATATTATACTGGTAATTTCCTTCGTGCACCAAAAGCTCGCCATCGGGGCTGATGTCAAAGACTCCGGTATTATATTCCTCCATACCCAGACGCCAAAACTTCCGATAATGATTTTTTTTCTTTCGATTGGAAATGCCCATAACTCAACAATTTTAACATCTTAAACTAAAATTTGTCAAAACACCCCGCCCTTTGGTGCAAAGGGCGGGGTAATCGTTAATCGTTAATCGTTATAGTTTTTTACCCCTACGGTATCTCGATTATCACCGGAGCCTTACTGCCGGTGGAAAACAGCAGTAAAGGGGTAAAGCTGGGAATGGGAGGGGCCGGGGTGCCCGGAGATTTGTTGTAATTAACAGTAAAGCCGTTCTGGAAGCGGGCGGTTTGGCCTGCAAAGCCGGAAGGAACGGCCAGCTGGGCGTTAAAGGAAATATAACCAAAAGTGCCGTTAGTAATACTCTGGCCGCTTAAATTGATGGTTATGGTCTGGCTGGGGGCGGTGCCGGTAACCTGGAACTGATTGGGGCCGGGACTGCCGGCAACTTCCGTCAGATTAATGGCAGCGGCGGCAGGCGGATGATACTGCATATTCCAGCCGGCTGTGGGTTTAATCAGGTTAACCAGGGTGTCAACCACGGACAGATTAGAGGCTGGGCCTGTGCTTTGAGCGTTGTTGTTGCAGAGGTTGATGTTAAAGGTTAGGATATCGCCCAGCTTTAAGGTGGTGCTGGCCGGCAGGGCGTTGGTGGAGGAATTACAGGCCGAAGCAGAGGCTACAGAGTTGCCGTTAACGGCTGTAATGTCCTTGTCTGAAGTGGTAAGGTTGCCGTTAGAGCAGGAAATGGGGCTTAATCCTCCCGTGGCATTGGTATTGGCCGCCACTTTGGTGGAATTACCTACGCTTTCCACCCAGTAATCGTAAAACGTACCTGCTACAGCAGTGGAATCAGTATAGGTTAAGACGTTGCCGATGTTGGAAGCCAGGATGACTGCCGCTCCAAGGTGGGTATTGCGATAGATGTTGTAGGAGGCGGCGTTAGTGCCCGGCTGCCATTTGAGGGTTATTTTACCGCAGGCTGAGGTGGAAGTGGCACTGCCTACACTGCCGGAAACCGGGCCTGGAATGGTGCCAGAGCCGCTGCCGCCGCAGGCAGAGTTGCTGGCGCAGGTATCAGCGCCGGCGCCGGATACAAACTGGCAGGATTGGGATACGCAGGCTAAATGGGAAGCGCCGGTGCCGGGGGGGCTAACGCAGGCCACCGCGGCAATGCTGGCAGGAACGCTGGCTACCCTGTTGGGGCTGGTCTGACCCCCGGAAACCGCTGACACCCAGTAGTAATAGCTGGTGCCTACCGCAGCCGTAGTATCCGCATAGCTGGTAGTGGCCACATTGGAAGCCAGTACCCCGGCTGCTGCTGAATTGTTGGTTGTCCATCTGTAAATGGTGTAGGTTTTGGCCGTGGCCCCGCTGTTGGCCGCGGTCCAGGACAAATTGATCCGTCCGCAGGTGGAATTGGACGCAGTAACATTGGAAACATTTGAAGGTTTGACCGTGTAGGTGGCTGTCCGGGTCTGGGGCGAATTGGTGGCGGCAGGGGAAGAGCCGTTATCCGAAACCGTGATAGTACAGGTAAACGTTCCGGCATTGGACGGCGCATCCATGGTTACGGAGACATTAGTTGAAGCCCCGGAAGCCAAAGGCCCGCCGGTAATGGAACCCGTGCTGTTAATGCCATTGACCCTGCACCAGGTTTGATTGGTTTGTACACGATAAAGTAAGTTAGAACCTGCTGCTCCGGAATTAGCAATAGTGAGGTTTTGACCGGCAGGAGCGGCTCCTCCGGAAGTACCGGAGAAAGAGAAAGAAGCCGGAGAAAGAGAGATGGTGGGAGCGGGAGGAGTGCCCACTGTCAAGCTATTTACGCTATTGCTGGAAGAACAGTAATAGTCAGGAGCAATCAGGATCGCGCCCAGGCTGCAGGTGTTGGAATAGATTCCAGCAGTAGCTCCGGCCGTGCAGGAAAAGTTGGCCGTGGTGCCGGAAAAGTTCACAAAGCTGCAGGAACCGGATCCGGCCGTGAAGAAGACAGTATTGGTCACCACCCCGTAGTTGCAGGCAGCGGAGTAGGTACCGCTGGGGCTCACCGAAGAGGGGCTGACGCTGCCGGAGATGAAGCTTTGGGTATTGCAGTTGGGCACGGTAATGTAGACCGTATCCGTGGTAGTGCCGCTGGAATTGCTGCAGGACAGGGTGTAGGAATGAGTGCCGGCTACGTTTATCGGACTTTGAGCTTCTGTGCCGGAAGTGGTATTTTTAGCCCCGCTCCATGTGCCGGGCGCAGAAGCGCTCTT
>JAJYWK010000020.1 GCA_021791515.1 bacterium
ATGGAAAAGTGAATATGCATTCGGGAGTAGCTCAGCGGTAGAGCAATCGGCTGTTAACCGATGGGTCCTGGGTTCGAATCCCAGCTCCCGAGCCAGATTTTTCCGTGCAAAGTGACCCAGGTGCTATGTGAGATTTGCACTGAAAAACTTGTTCAACCGAACAAACATAAAATCACAAGGTTTACGCCTTGTGATTTTATTTTGCCTAAAACTCTAATTTTTCAGTAATTCATCAATGATTTTCGTTTCGATTCCCATCTCTTCCCTTAAAGCCGGATTGCCAATGTTTTATGGTTCGTATCCCGGGTAGGTTTTACCGCTTCCTGCCGGATTCTTTTCCTAAAAATATTTTCTGGTTTTGTAAATATATTCTCGATCTCAGGCATTTCAGCAGGTTGCGCTTGTCCTCCCGGCTGCCGAATTGAAGGACATACTTGGCATAACTCTTTGCATCCACTACCGGTATAGGGATATTGGTCTCCATGATCTTACCTAAAATTCCCTGACTAAAGTTTTTGTACTTTTCCATTTCTTCCTGTAGCTGGCTGTTAATGCCGATCTCGTCTATGTCTACTTTGTCTATCATATCCAGCAGCTGGGCGATTAGTTCTTCTTCCCTGATGAACTTCTCCGGGCAGTACCTGTCCTGGAATTTAGTGCAGTGGTAATAGACGTACCTGACGATTTTTCCGTCGCTGAGTTTCTTGATCTTGTCTTCCGCCGATACGCCCGATCCGCAGTGGCCGCAGTGGATCAGCTTGGTATAGTCGAATTCCTTGCTGCCGTTTTTCGCCCTTATGGGAGCGCTGATCAGGTTGCCCCGGGCATGGTCATAGAGTTCCTTGGTTATCAATGGCTCATAATTTCCTTTATACCAGTTGCCGGATTTTACTGGCCATTCAAATTCCCCGTAATAGAATGGGGACGATAGTATCCTGAATATTCCACTCTTGGTAAGCGGCTTGCCTTTTCTGGTAGTAAAGCCTGTCTCATCAAGCCAATCCTTTATCTTTTGGCCGGTATAAAACTGGAAGGCTACTTTGTTGAACATTTCTTTGACTATCGGTGCCCGTTCCGGGTCTATGATAATCCGGCTTTGCCCCCGGTAACCGATTTTTTCGTTAAGGTATCCCAAGGGTGCCATGCATGGCCGGTGGCCGGTTTCCAGCCTGGCTCTTTGTCCGCGCTTAACGTTAATCCCTCTATTGTCGTTCTCCAATTTGGCTTGGCTGCACAATATCATTAGCAGGAATTTTTCGTTTGGCGAGTTAGTAAACTTTTGACCGTGAGTTCTTATCTCTTTGAGAATTCCCTGATCCATCAAATCCACTAACGCCCCAAGGTCACCTGCGTTTCTACTTAATCTGTCCGGTGCCCAAGTTAGTATTCCATTAAAAATCCCGGACTTAATGTCCAGGATTAATTGGTTGTACACCGGCCGCATTCCCGAGGCTTTGGCTGAATGGCTTTCCCGCCTGATCTCTGTAATTAACATTCCTTCTCGCTCGGCCATAGCCAGCATCTCTTTAATCTGGCTGTCTATGCTTAAGGCTTGGCGCTCATCGTCTTCCGAACTCTTGCGGGCATAAAGGCAATATTTGACCGAGGATGCCAGCTGCGGAAGGGTTGCGGTTTGAACGGATGCCGTTAAATTTATCGATTGGTTCATTATGTTGTTCCTTTCCTATATTAAGGCTTACAACACAAGGAATGACGCAACCCTTTTGCTTTGTCCAGACCCCGGAAAGCTAGGGAAAATCCCTAATTTGCGCTTACCAAAAGCTAAAAAAGATGGTAAAATATAAGCATAATTTACATATCCAACCAAGAAACTTAATGCTCATCAAACGAAGGCGTGATAATTTATAGTACGAAGAAATGTATGGCAAACCACAATCTTACAAGTGCCAAACGGGCAAAAAATGACGAGTTTTATACCCAATACGGCGATATCCAAAAAGAGATTCAATCGTACCTGGATTACGATGCAAAAACATTCTATGGTAAAGTGGTGTATTGTAATTGTGATGATCCATTTGAAAGCAATTTTTTTCGTTATTTCGTTCTCAATTTCAACAAGCTGGGATTAAAACAGCTTATTACCACCAGCTACAAACCGTCTCCAGTTGCTAACACACAGCTGGCATTGTTTGGTAACGATAAAACCCTCACAAAATCAAAAGGCCGTCCCAAAGTCACCGCCAACAAATTTATTATCAACGAAGTTGGTGATATAGATAATGATGGCGAATTTAACTTAAAAGATATTGCCCAACAATTAAAGGTGAACAAACATAATGAGTGGGCACCACTTGTGGGTGACGGCGACTTCCGTAGTAATGAATGCATAGAATTGCTTAAAAAATCGGACGTTGTGGTAACAAATCCGCCGTTCAGTCTTTTTCGTGAATATGTAAAACAACTTTTTGATTATAAAAAGAAGTTTGTGATTATTGGTAATAAAAATGCAGTAACATACAAAGAAATTTTCCCATTAATCAAAGACAACAAAATGTGGTCTGGAAAAACTGAGTGGTCCGGCGGATTATGGTTTGTAACGATGGATGACGGAGATGTCGATAAAGTGATTGATGGCGTCAATATGAAAAATGTGTCTTCTGTTTGGTTTACAAATCTTGATCACGGACGACGCCACCAACCGCTGCCGCTTATGACAATGGAAGAAAATTTAAAATACAGCAAACACAAAGAAATCCAAGGCAAAAAAGATTATGAAAAATATGACAATTATAATGCTATAGAGGTTCCTTTTACCGATGCAATTCCAAGTGATTATGGTGGAGTAATGGGTGTACCAATTAGTTTCCTTGATAAATATAACCCGGAACAATTTGAGATTGTTGGATTAACCTCAGGCAGAGATGAATTTGAATGTAGGCCTTCAAAAAGATACCTAAACCCTCTACAACACAATCCGAATGGCACCATAACGAATGGTAGCAAGGCCAATACTCGTGCGACAATTTTGCTAAAAAATACTCCTGACGATATTTATTACACTGCGGATAATGCGAGCGGACCATTCATGATAGCTTACGCAAGAATTTTGATTAAATATAAGAAAAAATAATATGAAAACAACTTTAAAAATCAACACCACCGTCAAAGATATTTGCGAAGGGTTTGTTTATAACGAACTGGAAGGTAAGGGGTTGTTCGGTTTGTCAGGCAAATTGACCATTCAGCCTGAGTACCAGCGCAATTACATTTACGCGTCCGACGGCGGAAAAAGAGAGGTTGCCGTTATTGAATCTTTGCTAAAAGGTTATCCAATAGGATTGCTTTATTTTAATAAGGTTTCCGAAAACAATTTGGAAGTCCTGGATGGACAACAACGCATAACCAGCATCGGGCGTTTTGTTACTGATAAATTTGTCATAATAGATGAAAATGGGATGGAACAGTATTTTGGTGGTATGGCAAAAGACAAAAAGGCAAAAATTTTAGAAACAAAATTATTGATATATGAATGCGAAGGAACGGAAAGCGAGATAAAAGAATGGTTTAAGACCATTAACATTGCGGGTGTTCCGTTAAATAATCAGGAACTTTTGAACGCAGTATATTCCGGGCCGTTTGTTACACTTGCTAAAGAAGAGTTCAGCAACAGCCAAAATTCTAACATTCAGAAATGGAGCGCTTATATTAGAGGCAGCGCTAACAGGCAGGATTTTTTGGAAAGTGCGCTTGGCTGGGTAAGTAAAGGTAATATCGGGGAGTATATGAGTGGCCATCGCAAAGAGAAAAATATTACCGAATTAAAAAAATATTTTAACAGCGTGATTGACTGGGTTTCCAGTGTTTTTTCCGACGTAGAAAGCGAGATGTGCGGGCTGGAATGGGGACGATTGTATGAGCAGTACCATAAAAAATCATACAACCCGGCTAAAGTATCAGTTGAGGTGCAGAAGTTATATGGGGATCCTTATCTAAAAAACCGCAAAGGTGTTTTTGAGTACATACTTGGCGGCTCTGTTGATACAAAGTTGTTGGATGTTCGCGTTTTTGACGAGGCAACCAAAAATAATGTGTATAAGATCCAAACCGTCGAGGCTGAAAAGAAAAGTAAGTCAAACTGTCCGCTCTGTGCCATTGGACACGATGTCAACAAAAGTAAGATTTGGAAGTTAAGCGAAATGGACGCTGATCATGTTGCAGCCTGGAGTAAGGGTGGAGCCACTTCGGGTAAAAACTGTCAGATGCTCTGCAAAACTCATAACCGAGCTAAAGGAAATCGATAATTTTGTAAAATACCATAAAAAATACGCCAAACAAAGACTAAAAAATATGATAAAAGTGGATGAACAAATAGATACATCCGATAAAGCAATATGCAAACTTATTGAAAAATTTGGAACGGATGAGCGGGGGTTTTTGTCGCAAAATATTCTAGACAAACTTAGAACTTTTGTTGAGGCGGTTTCTGTTAAAGCAATTGGAGAAACTGAATATAGCTACGATATTTTTTCCAAGAAGGCAAAAAATCTTATTGCAGCAAGAGCTGATTTGAGATTTTTAAGTAAATTTCATAAAAGTCTCCAAAGTTCAAAATCACATTACGCTACCGACGAGGAGGTTTCTGAAAGACTAATGTTGAGATACTATGAATATTTACTTAGAATTAAATTTTTTTTAAAGTCAAAATACAATTTGGATGTCCTAAATAACATAGACAAATTTCCCATTGATACAGATCGGACTCTTAGCGAATATTACGAGAAAATAGCTAAAAAAATTAAAGAGCCAAGGCCAAGAAGCAGACTTATAAAAAGTTTCTATATACAAAAGATAAAACCATTTTTTGTCAATCAGGAAATATTTTATGAAGTTACTTTTAGAATAGCTGACGACAAACTTCGTAAATTTGATAGGCTCATTGCTTTTACAAGATTAGAAATAACCGAAAATTACGCCGTAGACCTTGCTATCGATAAAGATTATATCGAAATATCAAGCAAGAAAATGCCAATCCAAATCATTAATGATTGGAAAGTTTCGATTCGCCCGTGTGAATTTAAGAATTATGAAAATATCTTTATTTCAGACGCTAAAGAATATAGCAGAACTAAAGAATATGATGAAATAATGTCCTTTTTAACAGAAACGGGTTTGAATTTGATAGAAATAATTGATTTTCCTGATAATTACTATAATAGATTTAAAAGCAGAGTCACTCAAAAGTCTACAACGACTCGAATACTTGGTTTGTTAGATAAAAGTCGCGAATTTGTACAAAAGGGCTCTCCCGGAACCAATATACTTAGATATTTACTTTATCACCTTAATAATAGAATTATAAAAGAACAATATAATAGAGGCGGCAATTTCAAATTATCGAACTTAAATCTTTTATATGAATGCATTCCTTTTGACGAAATGCCTTTTGCCAGCTGTCCTGTAAAACACACTCCAGTAATTTCTGATTTATTAGACTGTATAGATGCCACTGCCAGGGAACATGAATTATTTGCTCGACGTATAACAGGTAATGCGGAAATTAAGGGGTGGTTGTACACGCCGCTTGAAGATGTTAATCATTTTGAAAATGTTAATGGGCTCCTTGATAAATTCAATAACTCTCTTTACCAAGGCACTGAAACCCAAAGGGATCGTAAACTTGAGACATACAAGGATCATATCTACATTACCGGGTACGAAAACGCCGTTATTGAAATTGTTAAAAAATTAAGAGATTTATCGACATCCGGCATAAAAAATTATTCTAATTCAATCAATGCTTGGTTATCCTCCTCGGATTCAGATGTTGATTGTTCTCAAAAAGAGACGGCGCTTAAAGAGATGTTTGCGGCATCAAAAGTATCGTTAATCTATGGTGCTGCTGGAACTGGAAAAACAAAACTAATAGAACATATTTCAAAATACCATAATGAAAGAACAAAGCTTTATTTGGCAAATACACACTCTGCAGTGAGTAATTTAAGAAGCAGAATTATTGCTCAAAATACTGAATTTAAAACGATAAAAAGTTTTTTGCATGAAAATAGTGACGAAGTAGAATTTGACCTTTTAATTATCGACGAGTGTAGCGTCGTAAGCAATTCAGACATGCGTGCCATACTCAGAAAGGCATCATATGGCGCTTTAATTCTGGTTGGTGACATATTTCAGATAGAATCAATCCGATTTGGAAATTGGTTTTATATTGCAAAAAGCTTTGTTCCAGAATCATCTGTTATAGAATTAACTACACCATGGCGTGCAAAAAATAATAATGATTTGTTAAAGTTATGGGAGAAGGTCCGAAATTTAGAAGAAGATATGGATGAACATATTGCCAAACATCACTATTCTGCCAGACTAGATGATTCAATTTTTGAACATTCAGAAGAAGATGAAATAATTTTATGTTTAAATTATGATGGATTTTATGGAATCAATAATATTAACAGGTTTTTACAGGAAAGCAACGATAAAACCCCGATAGTTTGGGGTGTTCACACATATAAGGTTAACGACCCTATCTTATTCAATGAATCCAATAGATTTGGGTCAGTAATTCACAATAACCTAAAAGGAAAAATATTAGATATAAAAATTTTTAAAGGAAGAATCCAATTTGATATCCAAATTGACAAATCAATCTCTGAATTAGATGTTCGTGGGTGTGATGATTTGGAGCTGTTAGACAGTTCCGAAGAAGGCGCATCCGCTATTCGCTTTAGCGTTAATGAGCATAGAAACATAGACGAGGACGATGACGATTCTGCATCTGATATTGTACCTTTCCAAGTTGCATACGCTGTTTCTATTCATAAAGCGCAAGGCTTAGAGTATGATTCAGTAAAAATTGTAATTACAAATGAGGCAGAGGAAAGAATCTCGCATAATGTCTTTTATACAGCCATCACAAGAGCAAAAAAGAAATTGAAAATTTATTGGACACCCGAGACTCAAAATAAAATAATAGGATCACTAGAGCAAAAATTCAATAAAAAAGACGCATATTTATTAAAATCAAAATTTAACCTATAGGATAATCATATATTCTTTGGAATAAGGTATGGCGGTACGCAAATTTTTTAACTTGATTCCGAAACATAATAATAAAATGATAGGTCGACCTATCATTTTATTATTATGTTGACTATAAATTGTAGTTACCTGGTTAAATTTTTGATAATTGATACAAAAGTCTCCGCCTTATCCTGCCATTCTTCTATTGTGTATGGTATAAAATGGTCACGGTAGTTATCAGGCACTTGTAGTCCCAGTTTGGTTTCTACTTCATGCTTTAAAGCATCACGGAATTTTACGGCCATTTCATCGTCAATCAGCCAACCGAAGTTTAAAGTCAGCTTGCCGTCGGTCCAGAGCGTGTAAACCGATTTTGTTGGGCTCACACTTTCAAATACCGCATTACAGGAACCCTTGGCCGTACCCGAACCCCATTTAATTTCTCCGTGCGACTTGGTAAAGTCGTAGAGTTTTTTGATTATGGGAATATATTTAGCATCGGTCTGTGATTTTACTGTCTCTAGGAAACTTGCTTCGTCCCAGCGCCTTCTCGGGCTGCCCGAGCCGCTGCTGACGCTGACATCCTTTTTTACTTCCGCCCCGTATAACTTAGGGATCATTATTTCGTATTCCTTGAACCTGTAATACTCCATTTGCACGGCATAGATATCAAACTGGCTGTTCTGGTTAACGTAGACTATTAAGTCTTTGAGCCGGTCATCCAGAGAATCCATTAAGATGACGAATTTAAGGTTGCCATCTTTGAGGTTTCTTGTCATGGAATCCAGTAGCGAGTCGATCTGATCATCGTTCAGGCCAAAGAATTCTTTGGTCTTTTCCGAAAAACTTACCTTAAAACTACTTCTGACCTTTTCGTCCAGCACGGATTGAAATTCGCTAAAATCACCCGTATGTTTCCAGAGGGCTGCCCCGTAATCTAGCGCTTGGGCCACCACCGTCCGTTTGTCGGGATTGCGGTATAATTTGGTTTCTACGATATAGATATCGCCGTCTTTGTCTACAGCTAAAGCATCAATCGGCCCGGATTCAGTGGAAAATTCACGTGCAGCCACAAACAGACGTTTGTCTTCCTCTATTTCGTATACTGGAATGGATTCCGGATTCTGGTGAATGTAATTTTGCAGGTAGTCTTCCTTATCAAAGTTTGCTTTTTCCACCTTCTGAGCCTGCATGCCTTTTTTTGATACGATAATAGGCATAGGTTTAATTGCCGCCTTCCGGCTTGGCGCTAACCAGCTTTGCTCCCATAGGGCTATCTGTCGGGATCATTGTTGGGTTCTTACATTTTGGACAAATCATTTGTTTCGTTGTTAAACGCCAAATGGAATATATTAATCCGGGAAGTATAAGAAAAAGCCAAAGGAGGATTTCTATTAAAATACTGCCTTTAGTATGTTTTTTGGGATAACCTACATACCCGCACATGGTGCAAACTTGCGTTTTTGATGTTGCCATTTTAAAAAGTTCCTTTCTTGTAGCTGGTAACGGGCTTATGTAAACACAAGGCCGCCCGCCAGCTGGAACCTTTCGGTTCCCATATCAGTTTCCCGATATGGCCCGACAAAGAGCGCTGGACGGACGGTCCAGTATCTTTGTCGGGTCTTTCTTTCACCATGCCAAAGTATTATCTTTGGTTTAGGCTACTTTTATAAATTGTTAATGTAATTATACCTAAAATTCCTTTATCCTTCAACCAATTGTAGCTGGGCAGGCTCAAAATACCCTTGTAAATCCTTAATATTTTTACAAGCCAAGGATGCCGCAAAGGGCAAACAAAGTCCAGGAAGTTCGCTATATGCCGAAAACCTCAGGAGTTGCCGGTTTCTTATTCTTGCCTGCCATAATTTGGTTTACCAAAATGGCAAAGGCATCGGCTAAGTCGTCATGTTTTTCCACGCCAAAACCTATCAATTGCTGTACCAAAAATTCCGCTCCTTTTTTTGGGAATAGCACCGTACCTTGCTTTACATGCGGGCTGGTGATCCTCAATCTCTCTTCCTTGTCCTGGCCGCAGACTTTGAATTCTTCGGCCGGGTAGCCTTCTTTCTGAAGCTGCTGTGCCAGCGCCGGTTGGTAGCCGACGGATTCTATAACAAGCCTGCTTCTTTTGCCTTTCATAAAAGACAAAGAGATTTCCTTGGCTTTGGTCAGCGTTTGGGGAAAATCCAGCCTTTCGTTGATCGGGTTCGGCAGGATGTAAATTTTCATCTGGTCGCCCCAACCGAACACGTAAGCCGAAACCATTGCCGTGTAATCTGCCGAGGTTTTGACCGAGATTGCCAAATCTATTCCCGTAATGGCAAACCGAAAAGCATTTTTCGGATTCCTTCTATCCGGCAAATTTTCGTAATAACGAATCCATTCCGGCCTGATGACTGCGTTTTCCCGCTGAACCGGTATTAGCAAAAATTCCTGGTTCCAGGCAGCCTCGTTGCCGATTTCTTTTTTCAGCTTATCGATAGCTTCTGCATCGGGATATTTTCCGGGCCAAAGGGAATTCCCGTTTTTGTCCAGCAAAGGAAAGGCTCTGTATACGCCTTGCAGCATTCTTTCCTCAATTTCCTTTTTAAGGCGCATTATCAGGCTGTCCATATGCAATATTGACCCGGCCACTACCAAACGAGCTCCCGTCTCCCGGACCGGCATTAGGTCGTTTTTAATCCATCCGTAAAGCTTGTCGCGGCCTTCCAAAGTCTTTACCGAATTAGAATCCTCCAAGTCGTCGCAGATTATCAGCTGGGGCCTCATGCTCCCGTACCTGATACCGCGAATGCTCTGTTCGCTGGAGACGGCCATAATCATTGCATTATGCTTGGTTAGGACTATGGCGTTGCTGCGCCACACGTCGTCTTCCCGAAACGGCCCCATGTCGGATTTCAGCAAATCGTTTTTGACCAGTTCGTCCGTAAGGTTTTTCATGTAAAGCCTGGCTTGTTCCTGGGTCTTGCCGACAATCAGGATGAACTTGTATTTCGGCTTGCCCAGCACGGCCCACAGCGGATACGAAAGGCAGAATATGGTGCTTTTGCCGGAATGGCGGAAGGCAGGTACGACCAAATGCCCTAAGCTGAAATCTTCGGTCAAGGCGTAAATCTCCCGGTGGAAATCCGGAGTGGAACATTTGACGTAATGGGCAAAGTAGAAATGGAAAAACCAAAAATGGCTTTGGGAAGTAATTTTTGTCCTAAGCCTGCGGTCTTTCACCATCAGGCTTATCAGGTCCTGCTGGGGATTGTTTGCTGGTGTCTGCATCGCTGCCTCCCAAGGCGGCAAGCTCTAAAGCCTTGCGCACTAATTGTTCTTGTTCTGGCGTCAAAGCTTCGTCATTGTTCTCCAGTTTGGCCTTTACTTCCAGCTTGGTGGCATAAGCCGGATGTCTGGACTTCAGCCAGAAGGCAATGGCGGAAAATTCCCTGTCCTTGATGCAGGACAAAAGCTGGGACTCTGCCAAATCATTCATCAGGGCAGTGCCGTCATTAACAGCCTGTTCCACCGCTTCGGCAAAATTCCTGTCGTCTTTTTTCCACCTGTAGAAAGTCGCCCGGGCAATTCCGACTCTTTCGCAGGCAGCCTGAACGATTGGCAATTTCTTTAATTGCTCAACCAAAGCTTCTTTCTGCCTGTCTTGCCGCCCTTCCACTGCGCCCTTGCCTTCTTCCGGTTCGGGCAAGGCTTGAATCTCCGAATTAAGATGCTCCATAAGATTATTCCTTTCCTCCCGTGATTTTTACTGCCTTAAACCCGCTAAGATTTTCCCATCTGTTAATGATTGTGGCGCAATATTCGGCATCCGCTTCCACGGCAAAGCATCGGCGCTTAGTCTGCTCGCAGGCAATAATCGCGGTACCCGATCCGCAGAAACCGTCAAAAACTATGTCACCGACCTTTGTATTGTTTAGAATTAGGCGGCGTATCAAACTGACTGGCTTCATGGTCGGATGCAAAGCGCTTTTGTTCGGCTTTGGGCAAACCAAGACAGATTTGTCTTTGGCTTTAACGAAAGCGTGGCTGCCATGCCAGCCGTAAATTATCAGTTCGTGCTGGAGCAGATAGTCCTTGCGCCCTATGACCGAATGGTTTTTGACCCAAATAAGTAGCTGGGAGAATTTAAAACCCGCCAGCTCCAGGCCGTCCTTTAGCGCAAACAGCATCCGGTCGCAGTTAAATATGTAGGCGCTATTTTTGGCGGCAAGGTAAGGCGCAATTGCATTGAGCCACTCTTTGGTGAATCTGGCGTAAGACTCTTCTGACACTTCTTCGTCATTGGCAATATCTTTTGCTTTCTTTACTTTGCTGAATCCCGCCTTGCTTTGGGCATACGCCACGCCATAAGGGGGATCGCAATTGATAGAGATAATCCGCTCGCTGCCGACAAGGCGCTTGAGCAGTTCCTTGTCGCGGCAATCACCGCAGGCAAGCCTGTGCTCGCCAAGCTTAAAAATATCTCCGGCTTTAATTGAGCTTAACCGGTTTTTGTCCCGTGAGTTTTGCATATCTATCGAGAGTTAATTGTACGAAGGCTGGCGTGATGTCAGCCATGAATGCCCTGCGCTTTAGTTGGTCGCAGGCGACCATAATTGAGCCGCTGCCTGAAAAGATATCAAGCACGATGTCGCCGGGCTTGGTGCAGCGGCGCAAGGCTTTTTCGTGCAGGGTCGGCGGCTTTTCCGTGGCATGCGTGTATTTGCTGGCAGAAAGCCGCTTGACCAGCCAGATGTTGAGCAAATCTAAAATATCGTCATGCAAGCGGTTGCCCGAGCTGACTTCTTTATTTAAAACTTCGTTAAGGTTTTTCACGTTTTCGTTAAGGTAGGGCTTGCCGATTACGCCGTAACTGCAAAATTCCGTTACCTTGTTGAACGCGATTTTGGGCGTCGGATTTTGGTTGTCCTTGATCCAAATACAGGTACGCTTGTTTTGGATATTAAGATAGCCGAAAATCTGCTGGATCAGTCCGGTGTAAATTTCGTCTGACCAGACGAAGAAATGGCAATCCGGATAACACACGTCCAGAACGTTCTCTATGCAGCCGGACAGGAAGCGCTCATATTCCGCCCGCGAACGGCTGTCCTCCACGGCCTCGCCGCCGTAGTTGCGTTTACCACCTATGCCTTTGCCGTAATCCAAGGAAATATTATAGACAGGATCCGTATACAGCATGGAAGCATGCTCCTTGCCCATGAGCTTAAGTACGGTGTTTGGGTCTTGCGAATCTCCGCAAATAATTTTATGCGGACCAAGCTGGAAAACATCCCCGAGCTTGATGTCCGTATCCTTGGCTTTCTCCAAAGCTTTCTTTACGTCAAAATCATCATCTTCAACCTCAAGCGATTCGTCCCAGATTGAGGACAAATCCGCATTGTCAAAACCGACATCCATTAGCAAGTTGATGTCGAATTCCTTAAGTTTTTCCCAGTCCCACCGGCCCGTGTTCCGGTTTAAGCGTAAATTAAGTTCACGCTCGCGCTCTTCTTCGGGAATATCCACAAACACGCAGGGTACCTCCTTGTGCCCGAGCTGCTTTAGGGCTTCCAGTCGCATATGCCCGCCGATCACGTTATTTTTCCGGCTAGGCGCTCCGTTAATGATTAAAGGGTCCAGCATACCGTATTTGGAAATGCCGGTTTTGAGCTGATCCATATCGGCCTGTTCCCAGCCTCTTGGATTGTACAAGGCTGGTTTAAGCAGTTCTATTGGAACCTGAACTATTTGCAAGCCCGCAGGCTTGGTAATTTTAGTAGTTTTCATAGCTAAAGGACTTAATGTTGGGCCACAGCAACATTACCTTTTCGCCATTTGGGTAAAAAAATACCCGTAACGTCAATTGGTCGATATAAAATCACCAATAATCGTTACGGTTTCGCTAAATAAGGGAGGATGTATTAATTATAGGTTGTTGTATATGTTGTGTCAATTTGAGAAAGTTATCCACTTTACAGCTTAGATAAAACCATATAAAATAATATAGTTATGACTATCCCAAGCCGACAGCCATTAACCCCCAAACAGCACAAATTTTACCTTATTCTAAAGGATTATTGGGCTAAATGGGGCAAATCGCCCAGTCTGCCCGAATTACGGGCATCGCTTGAAGCTTCATCTTTAAGGTCGGTTTCTCAATATCTTAAGATCCTAGAGCGAAAAGGATATATCCACAGGGCAAAATACCAAAAAAGGTCTATTCAGCTTGTAGGCGAAGGCCAGTCACCGACCATCCAGTTACCAGTTTTGAGCGCCGCCGGTTGTGATAATGCCAGCATAATTGCTGACCGGCTTTATGACGAATATATTGACGTAAGCTCGCAGATGTTAAACAGGAAAAATCCCGATAAAGTGGTGGCAATTAAGGCAGTGGGGAATTCCATGGTGGATGCAGGAATAGATAACGGCGATTACGTCATCACTGAAATGACGCCGGAAGCCGAAGAAAATGATTTAGTCGTTGCCGTCGTGGACGGGATGGCTGTCATAAAAAAAATCTCCTTCGCCAATAACGCCGCGATTTTAAATCCGGTTAGTTCCGATAAGTCTTACCGGCCAATTATCGTTCAAAGGAATTTCCAGATTTTCGGCAAGGTTATAAATTCCATAAAAATACCAAAACAAATTGAATTTAAATATGTAGATATAATTGATTCTTAACTGATAGCCATAAAACCTTGACTTCTTTTAAAATCAATAAATGATTATTGATTTTTTATTTTTAAAATTTAAAATAGCTTTGGGACACCGGCTGTTTCCAATCCTATTCATTAAAACTAGCCGGAGAGACACACAAACCAATGGCAAAGTATAATCGGAATTCTGGAAAATCTTGGACCAGCCAAGATATTTCCAAATTGCGGGAGTTGGCGAAAGACAACACACCCACCCGGGTTATCGGCTTGAAGTTGGGCAGGACCGAAGATGCTATTTATAGCAAAGCTTCTCAGGAAGACATTTCTTTGGATCCGACCAATCAGTCGCCTTATAACCGGAGTAAATAAAAAGCGGCCTGAGCTAGATTTTTCTAGTTCAGGCCCTTTGTCCATTGAAAGTATAACATAACCTTTATGGAAAACAAAATTAAGCATCTGGAGTTTATCCAGCAGACAATTAATAGGGTGGCTGGCAACTCTTTTTTGCTCAAAGGTTGGAGCGTAACCCTGATTGTTGGCATATTTGCGCTTTCAGCTAAAGATTCCAATACGCACTACATTTTGCTGGCATATTTTCCCACATTCCTTTTTTGGTTTTTGGACGGCTATTTCCTTCAGCAGGAAAGGCTGTATAGATCGCTCTATGACGAAGTCAGAAAAAAAGAGGAAAACCAAATTGATTTTTCCATGAATGCTCAGATTTTCGTGGAAAAAGATAAAAGGAACACATGGCTCGAGTCAACGTTCTGCTCCAAGACAGTAGCGGCTTCTTACGCCGTGTTGATAACGATCTTATTTGTCGTTATGGTATTCACCATTAATAAATAAATTTATGGCTCATAAAGTATTTTTTAGTTTTCATTTCAAACGCGACGCTTGGCGTGCCGGACAGGTGCGGAATAGCGACCTACTGGCTGATGAGGATGAATACGGCGTTATTGACGGTGTTGAATGGGAGAAACTTGAACGCGAAGGTTCAGAAGCAATCAAGCGCTGGATCAACGACCAGCTTAAATATACTTCCGTAACGGTAGTGCTCATTGGGGCGGAAACCGCGGGCCGCCCGTGGGTCAATTATGAAATTCGCAAGAGCTGGGAGCGCGGAAATGCTATTATCGGTCTCCGTATTCATAACATAAAAAACCAAGATAGCGAAACTGACATGCCTGGCCCGGATCCTTTAGATTCAATCCAGCTGATTGACGGCACCAAGCTTTCCTCAATCTGCAAAACTTACGACTGGAACACAGACGACGGCAGGAAAAATCTTGGGAAATGGGTAGACGAAGCGTTTCAAGCCAGGGAAGAATATACCGGAGAAACAAAATTGAAGGAAGAGGAAGCTCGAAAGACCCCAAACGCTTCCCCTTCGCAGGCTTTTGCCCCCAGAGCAACTTCTCAAAATTTTCAGACGCAAGGCGCATTCCAGCCTCGCGCTCCGTGGGGTGATAATGCTAACGGAAGAAGATAATAAATGGCTGAGCCGATATTATCCTAATCTTACCGTGGGCCGCGATATAATTTCCGGCACGGTTGAATTTGTCGCGACCTACAATAAGGAAACAAACCAGTTCCTCATTTTACGGGATGGGATAGCTGATTCGGTCGGTGGCCTTAGGCTGACCGGGAAATTTGGCATTAGAATCAAGGAACGGGAGGACAAAACCTTGTCCAAGCTTCCGGCACTGTTTGTGGATGATGTGCAGCCCATTCCGGATCGCCATTTCGGACAAAAAGATTTTAGTGCCTGCCTTTGCAGCCCCCTCGAAGAAAGTGAATTTTTAATCCCAGAATTTCAATTCAGGAATTATTTTGAACAATTGGTCATTCCCTTTTTATATGGCCAACTTTTTTATTCGTCTGAAAAGCATTGGCCATGGGATGAATACCAGCATGGCGGCATCGGCTTATTGCAGTCCTATTTTCAAATTGCCGAATTGGTCACTGAAAAAATAATTAAAGAATTTTTGTCTTATCTAAAGCAGGACAAAAATTGGAATTTGTATAAAATGGTTTTGTTTTTGCGCAGGCCGTCGAGACAGGGTTGCCCATGCGGTTCTAATCGCGAATTTAGGGATTGCCACCCAGAAGCCTTGAAAGGACTGGCTAGATTGAAGGCTGATATAAGCAATCTTTCAGTCAATATAGATTAAAGATATGGAAAAAGATGTAATTGCGATTCATATTATGAACCCACAATGGACAATAAAAGCCCAACCGCCCTTAAGAATTTTCAAAGGAGGGCACCAAGCGAAAGCTGGCGAATGGTTTTTGGAGGTTCAGCGAGTCTTGTTTGACATTTACCAATCCTTTAAAGCGATAGAAAATTTTATCAATCGCGGTAATCAGGATTTGTTTGTAGGAAAAAACAAGACCAAAATTGAGATTTCCGATACGGACAGAACATGGGTTCTTGGTTATGTAATAGATAATGCTTATTTAAGGATTGATTCATGCTTAGACAAAATTGCCCAAATGGTACTCGTGCATTATAACCATCCAAATCATGGAGGTGATTTATTGTTGCAACAAAGATGCGGCAAATGTCCGCCGTCAACAATGACTGAAAAAAACTGTACTTTTGGATCGCTCGTCAGAACTCTACATGAAAACGGAAGGGACTCAGAAATCGATAATGCTCTTTTTTCACTGGAAGAAAGCAAAATCTTAGCACAGGCAAAAAAAGCGAGGAACAATATATCACATAGGATTAATAAAAATATTTTTTATCCCGGTCTTGATCCTTCTATAAAACTAGAAATTTCGGGGGACATCCAGAGGACCACATTTATTTTCGGAGAGAAGTTGCCGTCTATAAACGAGTACCGCCATCTAATTGCCGACGCTCATAATGAAATAACTCAGCAATTAAATATAATCGGACCAATAATTTTTCCTGCAGCCAAAAATTATTAAAAATGGCAAAAAAATGCTAAAATAAGGCTAGAAATATACTTTTATGAACAATGAGCATGAATTGGTGGTAAAGCCGCTTATCAAATGGTTTAATAGCCAAAAAGCTAATTGGCAACTTGATTGTCCAAAATATCCAACTGCTGCCACTGGATGGGATTTGCAAGCGAGGCGTAAAAATCAGGATCTTTTAATAGAGGCTAAGTACATTACCGGAAGGTTTATTTCTTATTTTTCCGGAATGGTATGCGCCCCGATGTCCAATAAAAAGCAGTCGTTCATGAAAAGAAAAAGCCACGGCTGGAACGAGGGGGTTTGCTGGGCTATTGGCACGTCGTTTAAAACAAGGGATGTATTTCAAATATTGCTTGATTATCTTTCGAGAAATATAGAATTTTGGATTTTCTACGGTAACCATTTCCGTATGAAGTATATATTTTTTATAAGCGACTCAAAAGTTAAAAAAATAAATTGGACAAAACTGATCCAAATAGCTGCTAAATATTTAGATGTTCAAAATCAAAAGAAACTCAATTTATTAGAGCGAAGGGTCTTGGCAGCTAAACTTATGAAACTAACTTAAAATAGTATGCAAAATATTTTTGGTTTTCTATTTCTAGCCTCTTTTGGAGGATTATGCATAGCGATTTTTAAACCCACTTTGCTTAATCAGTGGCTAAGGCAAAACTGGCCAAAAAAGAAATGGATCTGGACAATGGCAAGCACTGCTTTTGTCTTTTTTCTTTTAATCGGCTTTACCGCTCCCAACAGATCCGCTGATAAAGTGCCTGACAGCCAACAACGAACTCAGCAGCGCCGACAGGAAGCGCCTGATAATGTTCCTGCCGAAAGCGACTCTCAACCATCGGTTCAGGAACAGAACAGAACCACCCAACAAAATAATTCCGTCAAAGGCGAATTTTATTCGGTCATTAAAGTCGTTGACGGCGACACCATAGCCGTCGACTTGAACGGCAAAAGCGAAACCTTAAGGCTTATCGGCATCAATACCCCGGAAACCGTAGATCCCAGGAAGTCCGTGGAATGTTTTGGCCGGGAAGCGTCAAACAAAGCCAAGGAGGTATTAACCGGCAAAAAGGTCAGGCTGGAAGCTGATACGGCCTCCGGCGAACGGGACAAATACGATCGCTTGCTAAGGTATGTTTTTTTGGAAGACGGCGCCAGCTTTAACAAGCGGATGATTTCCGAGGGTTACGCTTACGAATACACCTATAACGGCATTCCTTATAAATACCAGGCAGAGTACAAACAGGCACAGAAGGAAGCTGAAAGCGCCAAGCGTGGTCTTTGGGCAGATAACGCCTGCGTAGTCCAAACCAACCCCGCTCCCGCACCTTCTCCAATTCCTCCCGCTGACACAGCAACTCCTAAGCCCGCAGTAGTTCCCGGGGTGGACAAGGATTGCAAGGATTTTAAAACCCATGCCGAAGCCCAGGCCTACTTTGAAGCCGGCGGCGGCAGTTCGACCAACAATTTTGACAGGCTGGATTCCGACGGTGACGGCATTGCCTGCGAAAGCTTGCCATAAAAATTAACTAAATTTTATGTTTAACCAAACTTCACCGCGCAGATTGTTAATTATTGCCGGTGCGACCCTGGGAGGAATCGCCCTTATTTGCGTTTTGGCGGTACTCGCTTTCCAATACTCTTTTGGAGCGCCGCAAAAAGACGCCGAAGAAGAAGCGTTTATCGTTCCCTTAAACGCAAACTCCAAACAGGAGGTCGTCCAAAAGCTTTACGACAAAGGGTTTGTTAAGCATAAGTGGGCCATTAATTACACCTTAAAATTTGAGGGAGGAAGCGACTCTATCCAGCCCGGCGGGTACATGATAGAAAAGGACTGGACAGCGTTTGCAGTAGCCGGAGCATTGACTGACAATCCTGCCATGAAATGGGTCACCGTTCCCGAAGGCTGGAGAAAAGAACAGATTGCGGAACTTTTAGCCTCCACTTTCAATTGGGAGCCAAAAGTTAAAAACACCTGGGTCAACAATCTGACAGCCATGAAATACGATTACGTGGAAGGCGTTTATTTTCCGGACACTTACCTTATTCCCGCAGATGAAACTCCTTCACAAATAGCTGACCGTATGCGCCGCAGGTTTGACGAGCAGTTCGCTCCCTATGCCAAGGAGGCTATTAACCAAAACATCAAATGGACTACGGCACTTAAACTTGCTTCCATTGTCCAGCGCGAAGCCGGAGGTAAAAGCGATATGCCTATTATCGCCGGTATTCTGTGGAATCGGCTGCTTAAAGATATGAAGCTGGAAGTGGATGCCACGATTCAGTATGCCCGTGACAGCAAGCTGGCTTACGAAAAAGATCCTTGCGAAGACCCGAACAGCGCTTTCCGCCAAAACGGCACCTGTTATAACCCGGAACTAATGCAGATGACCGTAGCTTACACCGGCATGAAGGACTGGTGGAGACCGATAACACCGGCCGATAAGGAGATTGGGTCGCTATATAACACGTATATGTACAAGGGACTGCCGCCTCACCCAATTGGCAATCCAGGTATTAATGCCATTGACGCCGTGCTTCATTCAACCGAGACCGAGTGTTTGTATTATCTCCACGACAATAACCGCCAAATCCACTGCTCCAAGACTTACGAGGAACACCAGCAGAATATTGATAAGTATTTAAAAAACCAGTAATGAAAAAGCCTGTTATCATCCTGACAATTCTTATCCTGATTTTTGCAATCGGCCTAATCGTACCGAAAGTCCTTTTTCGCAATACCGGACTTGGTTCCGGTCCGTGCGTAAAGCTGGCTCAGCAGGAAGCGTCTACATTCCCGAACTCTCTTTTTCGGACAGCCAGAATTACCGAACGGGACGTCAGCAGCGTCGAGATTAGCTATTATACCTTGTTCGGTATCAGGTATGGCGGGACTCATATGCTGTTTTGCAATATGATCCCAAACTAAAATATGTTTTGCACCAGTTGCGGCAATAAATTGGAGGCGGAAGATAAATTTTGCGGCCAGTGCGGAAAAGCCGTGCGTATTCAGCCTGCCCGAAAGCCGGATATTGAGCCTGAAAGAATTCCGGAGAAAATACCCAAGGAGCCTATTTTAAAAGAACCGACGCCTTACATTCCTCCCATCGTTTCAAAACACATACCTTCAGGAACCAAGTGGCAGAAAGCCGAAGAAAAAAGGAAAGCGGAGCTCAAAGTATTATTGGAAAAAAGCGCAGGCAGAGAAGTAACCGATTCTGAACTGAACGAATCGGAATTTTGGCTCAAGCAATATGCCGATTTAATATATAGGATTTACCAGACAGACCAAAGACGACAGGAAAAACTTAAAGAGAATCCTAAAGGTTTTCACTTGGAAGGTCAAGGATATTCATGCGCTATTTGCGGCAGAAATGTATCTGACCTGGAAACTTGGTACGACCAGCATGGTGTTAAGTGCTTAATCTGCCAAAAAGCAATCGATGACAAAATAATCCCCGCCACTGCGGCAAGCGACAAAGACAGCTGGTATTCGGTTTTGGATTTTGAACGCAGCTTTTTTATTAACCGCTACGGAGTTAAAAGGCTCGTGAAGGAAGGCTTGCTGAAACCCCGGATTATTCCAAACGCTTCCGGGCGGCCGCACTGCCAGATATTTTTAATAGAAGACCAAAAAGACGTCCTGCCTCCCAAAGAATTAACCAAGTGGCCGCTGGTCAGATTCCAGAAAGACGGGCAGGATTGGTACCATTCGGAGCCATGGATTCAACATGCCAATCCCATGGAAGTGCTGAAAGGCTACAAGGTTTTGGATTATATGCAAACGCTAAAAGAGACCGAAATCCAAAAGACAGTGCATGACCTGAGTTTCCAGGTACCAGAGGGAGCGAAACACATCATGAAGGTAAACTGTATCGATAAAACTAAGCCGGAAGGCTCAAATAAACCCAAAACCGAAACCTCTGCAAAATAACGGTTTTTCCTAAAAATGAGACATTAAGACAAACCCTTAAGGGGTGTCTCATTTGTCTTATTTTCTCCGTCCTCAGCCTCAAACCCGAGTGCCTTGCTTGGGTCTTCCGAAACCTCCTTGGGGTTGCCCGAAGGGTGGTTCTGATCTCCTACGCTGAGCCATTGAAAAAAGTATCACCTTTTGGTGGTGCTTTTTTCAATTGTCTTGTGTTTGGTGAGATGTTGACCGAATCTTTACCCTGTCGTATGACAGGGCCAGCTCCCGAGCCACAAAAACACCAAGATTAATCCTTGGTGTTTTTGTATTCGTCAAAATGAATCTGGACAGAACATATTTATACTATTATAATTTATACGAAACATTTGGCTTATTTACACGTTATACTTGGTATAAGCAATAATATAATTAAAAAAGCAATAAAAATATGAAAAAGCTTTTGTTTTTGTTAGCCATTCCGTTGATTGCGGCTAGCTGCAATAATAAGCAGGCTTCCAATCAGGGGGCAATCAACCAAAATCAAGTTAAAACAAGCGGTCAAGGCAGGGTGGTATTTTCTATTAAGGACGCGCCGCCAACTTTACAAAATATCACAGCAGTGAATGTGGCTATAGATAAAGTGGAATTGCATAGTTTAACAGACGCTTGGATAGTCGCAACTAGCACAGTACAGACTTATGACTTGCTTAAACTTAAAGAAAGCGGAGTTTCGAAGTTGCTAGCGGACGCGCAAGTTGCAGCCGGGACGTATGACCAAATTCGCTTGCATATAACCAAAGTAGCAGTGGAGGAGGGTGGGACGCAAATTCAAGCCAAATTGCCATCCAATACTTTAAAGATTAAGGCGAAAGTGGTAGTGGGGGCAAATTCAACTGCCAGCGTGCTTTTAGATTTTGACTTAGATAAATCTTTACATATTTTGGGCAACGAAAAAATTATACTTACCCCGGTAATAAAGCTGGAAAGCAAAAGCGATGCCAGTGTAAATATTAACAAGGACAATGAGGTAGAGGTCAGTGATGGCGACATACAAGAGGATGCAATTGTGGGGACAGATGAAAACGGTGAGACCGAACGAAATTTTACACTTGACCAAAACGCTAAGCTGGATATTACTACCAGCGGCGCAATTCATATCGAGTCCGCGGACCAAAGCGAGTCTTCCGTTAAAATAAACGCCCAACAGGCGACCGAAATTGCATTAGAAAGCGGGCAAATAACAGTAGTCGTTTCGGTAAAAATGGATACCGAGAATGGCCAGAAAGTTTGGAAAGTTACCGGCACGAGCAATCTTCAGTTAAAATCTGTGTATGTAAACGCTGCCACTGGCGCCATTGTGAGAGGAGAGTAAAATCTTTAATTATTATCCTACGGTAATAGTTGTTGTAATAAAAACACAAGCCAGGTATCCGATTGGCTAGTAAGCATCCTTAAAAAGCCCTTCCAAACTTGCCCAAAGGATTACCGCGGCCCGAGCGCTGAGCAATTGAAAAAGCGCCACTTCTGTGGTGCTTTTTTATGTTACAAGGATGCGAGTTTTGTTGCCAGGCCGGTGTAATTTTCCGGAGTAAAAATTTTTAGCTCTTTTTTTACTTTATCATTTACATCAAGAGAATCAATAAACTGATGCAAATCTTTCAGCGTAATTTTTTTGCCGCGGGTGAGTTCTTTAAGTTTTTCGTACGGCATTTTTACCCCCTCGCGCCGAAGCACGGTTTGAATGGCTTCGGCCACCACCTCGGGATGATTATTTAAAACCTCGCGTACTTTTTTTTCATCAACAGTAACTCGACTGAGGCCCTTAAGCAGATATTCATAGGCAATAAGGCAATGGGCGAGAGCGGTGCCAAAATTCCTTTCCACGGTGGAATCGGATAAATCCCTTTGCAGGCGGGAGATTGGCAGTTTGCGGGCAAAAAATTCAAACAAAGCGTTGGCCAGCCCTAAGTTGCCTTCGCTGTTTTCAAATTTAATCGGGTTGATTTTGTGCGGCATAGTGCTGCTGCCTACCGCCCCTTCCCGCGGTCTTTGCGCAATCCATTCATCGCTAATGTAGCGCCACATATCCTGGTTAAAATCTATTAAAATGCTGTTAATGCGGCGCAAAGCGTCAAAAATTTCTATGTAGGAGTCGTGCGGCTCGATTTGAGTGGTGTGGAGGTTAGCTTCAAGCATGAAACTTGAAGTATGAAGCTTATTGAGTTGAGCGATGAAGTTTTTTGAAAATTTAATCCAATCAACTTTTGGGAAAGCGGCCACTGCCGCGTTGTAGTTGCCGGTGGCGCCGTTTAATTTGACCGATATTCCAACATTCTCAAGAATGTGAGATTGTCGTTTTAGCCTTTCCGCAAAAACTTTAAACTCTTTGCCAAAGGTGGTGGGGGAGGCGCTTTGTCCGTGCGTGCGGGCAAGCATGGGCAAGGAATGATATTTTTTAGTTAGATAATTCAATGATTTTATAATTTCTTGAAGTTTGGGCAGAATTATTTTATCTAAGCCCAGTTTTAACATCAATCCGTAAGCCAAGTTATTGGTGTCTTCCGAAGTTAGAGCAAAATGGGTAAATTCCAAAACGTCTTTCAGTGATGTTCGGCTTAATTTATCTTTAATAAAATATTCCACCGCTTTAACGTCGTGGTCAGTGGCTTTAATATTTTTGTAGCCTTTGGTTTCAATATTGGAAATAATTTGCGCGTCAGCGGCTGATAAATTGTACAAAGCGCGGATAATCTTTTTTTCTTTGTCGGAGAATTTGCGGACTAATTTAGCATCAGCAAGCGCGATTAAATATTCGCCTTCTACGATAATTCTATATCGCATAAGCGCGGATTCGCTAAAAAACGGAGCTAAAGGTTCTGCGGTTTTGCGGTAGCGTCCGTCTATGGGGGAGATGGAAGATAAAGACATAGGTGTTAGGGTTTAGGTGTTAGGGTTAAGTAAGAATGAATAAAGATTTTTTTCCATTCTTTCCAAAATCGGGGTGTTTAAATCGGCTTCAAATTTATCTCCTGTAAGTTGCTCATAAATTTGAATGTAGCGGGAAGCAAGCTCGGCTATCATTTCCGCCGGCGCTTGGGGCAGAACTTCGTCTTTGTAGGGGTCGCAGTTTTCCTTAAACCACAGCCTTAGAAATTCCTTGTCAAAATATTCCGGCTCTTTTCCTTCGTTAAACCTTTGTTGATATGTATTAAGCTTCCAGTACCGCGAGGAATCCGGGGTGTGGATTTCGTCTATCAGCATTAGTTCTCCCTTATTATTTAGCCCGAATTCGTACTTGGTGTCAACCAGTATAAGGCCGTTTTTTTCCGCGATTTCCCGCCCTCTTTTAAACAGGGCCTTGGCGGTTTTGGATAAATTTTCCCAAAGCTCCGGTTCAACAATTTTTTCGCTGATAATTTCTTTTGGAGTAACCGGCTTGTCATGCACGTCGGATTTTGTGGTTGGGGTTAAAACCGGTTCGTCTAATTTTTGATTTTTTTTCATGCCTTCGGGCAAAACAAAGCCGCCAAAATCGCGCTGGCCCTTTTGATAGTTAGTCCAGAGCGCGGTGTCCGTAACTCCGGTAATATAGCCGCGCACCACCATTTCCAGCGGGATAACCTGGCATTTTCGCGCCACCACCGCATTGGGGTCCGGCACGTCCAAAATATGGTTTTTTACAATGTCTTTGGTTTGCTCAAACCACCAACGGCTGATTTGCGTTAAAATTTGCCCCTTAAAAGGAATATGGGCAATAATGCGGTCGAATGACGAATGCCTGTCTGTGGAGATGAGAATTAATTTATCGTCTTGAATATAAACGTCGCGCACCTTGCCGACTTTTTTTTGCCCAAGATTTTGAAAATTGGTTTCTTTAAGCACGCGGTTGATATTTTTTTCGATTGTGGTTTTTTCCATAGGTTTATTATTATGTCATCCTGAACTTGTTTCAGGATCCATTTTTTATTTATGGATTCCGAAATAAATTCGGAATGACCAAACAGCTATTCCCCCGGGGGAGTTAATGTTATTTTATTCGGTTCAAAAATAGTTTGGCGTATGCCGTCTTCCACAACTCCAACATCCGCCAATTCATACCCGGCCTTTTGTCCAAGCGACAGAATCGCATCAACCTCGCCGGCCGGGGCATAAATATAGTAGCCCGCGCCCCAGTTAAAGGTTTTTAGGCAGTCTTGGAGCTCAACCCCAATTTGCTGATGAAAGAATTCCATCAGCGGCGGAACTTTAAGCCAGGAGTGGATGCGGTAAGTAAAGGCGCGTTTGTCAAAAGCGATTTTTCCCACGCCGTCGCCGGTGCCGGGCAGTAGCGCGTGGATTTTAATTTTATTTTCCAGTAGGATTTCTATTAGTCTTACGTAAGAACGGGTAGGGATTAAAGCTTCCTCTCCCAAGGTGTGTCCGTTTGGCAGTTTGGTTAAAAATTGTTCTTTTAGTTCAAGCCCCTTTTTAATTACTAACGAAATACCGTTGGCGTGAAGGCCGGAGGAAGCGACGGCGATAATATGGTCGCCGGCTTGTAAGTCCCGCCCCGTAATTAAGTTTTCTTTAGGAGCAATTATGCCGGTAACCGAACCGGAAAGCGTGGCGATTTGTTTAACCGGAGGCTTTGGATTAATTAAATAGGCGCAACTGGCGCTTTCGCCGGCCGGCAGGGCCATGCCGACTTCTTCGCAAATTTTTACCAAGCCGCCCGCAAAATCCTGCGCGCGTTTTTTATCCGCATACCAGCCGCTACTGCTTGCTTCCAATTGGTCGTTAAAAACCACAGGCATGGCGCCCTGGGCAATCACATCATTCACTACAATTAACGCGGTATCTATCGCAATGGCATCGTAATAAGTTTTGTCGGTATTTTGGTACATCCATTCGGCAATCCAGTTTTTGTTGCCCAAGTCTTCCTGGGTTTTGCACCAAATGTGCGGCTGATTGCCTCTATATTCAAACACCGCGCCGTGAGCATGAATGGCGTCTTTAACTATGTAGACATCCCGTTTTTCCGGGAAATGCAAAGTTTTTTTGCCAGCCTCAATCATGGCCATTTTAAACGGCTCCATAATGCTGTAATCTACCCCGGATTGTGCGTATGCGCTTTTCATCGCGTTATTGATATTTCTTATACCCAACCTTTTTTAACTTGTCCGCTTTGGCATTAACGGCTTTGGCCATGGTTTTTTTGTAGTCAGCAAATTTTTTCATCAGCTTATTATCAGATGTCGCTAAAATTTGCACAGCTAACAGAGCGGCGTTTTTGGCCCCGTCCACACCTACGGTTGCCACCGGAATTCCGGGCGGCATTTGCATTGTGGAAAGCAGAGAGTCGATTCCATCGAGGTTTGATTTTATAGGCACGCCAATAACTGGTAGGGTGGTAAACGCCGCCAATACACCGGCCAAGTGCGCGGCACCGCCGGCTCCGGCAATAATAACTTTTAGTCCGCGTTTTACAGCATCAACCGCGTATTTATGCGCCCGGTCTGGCGTTCTGTGCGCGGAGCAGACTGTAATTTCAAAAGCCACGCCGAATTCTTCCAAAACCTTGGCCGCTTCCCGCATGACTTTTAAATCGCTGTCACTGCCCATTAAAATTCCTACTAGGGGTTTGTTCATATATCTACAAAACTACAAATTTCCACGAATCCTACGAATGACTACAAATGCTCCGCAGGATTCCGCAGATTATTAATATTTAAAATTCTTTTAGGATTAATTCTTTTGTCCCTAAAATTTACCAATAATCCCAGTTGATAGCCGGTTTGGTATAGATATCTTTTTATCTGATCGTAGTGCTCGGAAGTGATAAACGGGGCTGTTTTAAATTCTATTATGATTTTACCATCTATATCAAAATCCGCAATGTTGCCGGAGTCGCCAATTCTTAATTCTCTTATATATGAAATTTTGTTTTCTTTAAGTTTTTGTTCAAACCAGTCGCAATATTGCTTTTCCCGAGCAAAAGAGCCCAGTTCTTTTTGCGCCCGCATCATTAAACCTACCAGCTGATAACTTAAATCTTTATATAATATTTTTTCTTCCGGGTTTGAATTTGTAGTCATTTGTAGTTTCGTATCATTCGGAGATTAGTAGCAATTAAGTTTTTTAATAATCGGAATCAAATCTTTCATATTATGGATTAAAAAGTCTGGTTTGTGTTTTTTGAGACGGGCGGTGGAATTATATCCGCCGGTAATGGCCACGGTATGGTAGCCGTATTTTTTACCGATTTCAATTTCTTCCTCCGTGTCGCCGACTGTTAGTATTTCCTTTGGCTTTAAATTATTTCTTTTTATATAGTCTAATAGTTTCTGTTCTTTGTTTCTAAAATGCACCTGGGTATGGCCATCTTCTACCGAGCGGGCGAGGACTTCGTCAAAGTATTCAAAAATATTAAGGCGCATTAATTGTTTAATGATATCAGGAGCAATATGGTTGGAATAAATCATTCGTTTTATCCCGTACTTTTTTAACCAACTTAAAAGCGGTTTACTGCCTGCGCGAGTACGTGTTTTATTTGCGTGAGTCTCATAGAGCCGGTGAAAATTTTTCGATTGTGCATCTAAATCTTCGGTTTTCCCTTTATGTTCCAGCCAAAAACGTGAAACTGGAATATGAAAAGTTTTTTGAAACTGCGTAAGAGATATTTGTTTAAGCCCAAATTTTTTAAAATTAAAATTAGAAGCCCTAAGATTAACTTGGGTGTCGGCTAAAAGTGTTCCGTTCCAGTCAAAAGCAATTAATTTTATAGCCATAAAATTTTCTACTAAATACGAAAGTAGCTAAATTACTAAACCAGCTGATTTCGTAGTTTAGTGTTTTTAGTATTTAGTAGAGACTTAAGTCCGATGTCGGTGCGATAGTGCATCCCTTCAAACTTAATTAGTTTTACCGCCTCGTAGGCTTTGTTTAGGGCAGATTGTAAATCATCAGCAACTGCCGTAACGCCCAAGATTCTTCCGCCGTTAGTCAGTAATTTTCCATCATCTGATGTTTTTGTCCCGGCATGGAAGACAACCACATCATCCATCTTTTCTGCTTCATCTATGCCTGTAATCGGCAAGCCTTTTTCGTAATTTCCGGGATATCCGCCGCTTGCCAGCACAATGCAGCAAGCGTATTTTTTTGCCCATTCAATTTTAATGTCAGCCAAGTTTCCATTGACACAGGCTTCTAGAATATCAAACAGATCGCTATCTAACAGCCGCATATAGCTTTGGGTTTCCGGGTCGCCAAAACGGGAATTGAATTCAATTACTTTGGGGCCATCCTTAGTTAGCATAAGTCCCGGATATAATAGCCCCACAAACGGGCTGTCTAGGTTTTTTAGGCCATCCAGTGCCGGTTTTACTATCGTTGATGACACTTCGTCCATTAATTTTTGATCAACCCAAGGCAGGGGAGCAATGGTGCCCATGCCGCCGGTGTTGGGGCCTTTGCCTTCGTTAAATACCGGTTTGTGGTCTTGCGATGGCGGAAGCAGTTGAAAGGTTTTGCCGTCGGAAAACGCGTGGATGGAAAATTCCGGCCCTTGCAAAAATTCTTCAATAACCACTTCGTTTCCCGCATCGCCAAAAATTTTGTTAACCATTACATCCTGCAGGAATTTTTTGGCCTCGTCCAAAGTCTGGCAAACGCTTACGCCTTTGCCTAAGGCAAGGCCGCTGGCTTTTATGACAATCGGCGCGCCTTTATTTTCCAAATATTTTAAGGCCTGATGATAATCGCTAAACGTTTGATATTCCGCGGTTGGGATATTATTGTCTTTCATCAGCTTTTTGGCGAAAGCTTTGCTGGCCTCTATTTGCGCGGCTTGTTTGCTTGGTCCCCAAATTTTTAAATCCCGCTTTTGGAATTCATCCACAATTCCTAAAGCCAAAGAGTCGTCCGGACCCACCACGGTAAAATCTATTTTGTTTTTTTGCGCCCAATCGGCCAATGCCAAAATATCGGTAGGCTTAATATTTACATTCTCTCCAAGTTCTGCGGTGCCGGCATTGCCCGGCGCCACAAAAATTTTACCCACACGCGGGGATTGTTTAAGTTTCCAAGCCAGGGCATGTTCTCTGCCGCCGGAGCCAATAATTAGAATTTTATTCATATATTTTCTACGAAATACGAAATGATCGAAATACGAAAACTATTATACTCACGAAAACGACAGCTAGAAAAATTAATAAAGGTTGACAATTCTTTTAAATTTTACACCAGAATGAGTAAAGTTAGCTAAAATTCCCAGTTTTAAATTCATGGCTTTAAGATAACTGCGGACTTGGTCTATATTTTTAGTTCCAAAATTTTCATGTTTCTTTATTTCCAAAATAATCGTTGCTTCTCCGATTTTTATCACAAAATCAACATAAAAGATACCCATAGATTTACCATTAAATTGAAGTTTAACCGGAACTTGTTCTTGAAATTCAATACCCTCTTCTTTTAAAAGTTCCGCAATAAATTTCTGGTAGTATTTTTCTAGGAATGATCCGCCTTGTGTCTTGTAGACTTTGAATAAAATTCCCATTATTTTAAAACATTCATCACGATAAAGTAGGTCCTCGTTTTTGATTGGGTACATAATATTTCGTATTTCGTCCTTTTCGTGTTTCGTAGAAGCCCCGGTGAGCCTTTGTAGAACTTCAACGTATAGTTCGTTCTCTTTTTTCTTTAATCTGCCGTATAGGGATTCAACCGTATCATCAGATTTTATTTGTTCAAAACACCTTGCTAAAACCGGGCCAAAGTCAAATTGCAAAGTTAAAAAGTGAATGCTGGAGCCGGCATGGGTTGCTTTTTGGTCTAAAAAGTTTTGAATGGCTTTATCTGTGAGCATTCCTTTGTTCCAAAGTCCTGGGGTGCCATCGGGATTTAAGGCCACTCCATTAAATGAGTCCGGAATTACCCCGGGGTGCAAATTTAAAATTTTATTCGGAAAAGCTAAAATCACCTCGTCGAGGATTATTTGTTTCCAGCCGGCCAGGCAAATAAAATCCGGATTTAATTTTTGGAGTAGCGGCAAAAGATTCTCTTTTTTTGGACATATCTCAATCGGCAAATTATTCTCGCGGGCATGCTTTAGGCCCAAGGCATCTTCTTTGTCCGAAATCACGGCAACAATCTTAGCATCGATTTTTTTATTTTTGATGCCATCAATGATAGCTTTTAGGTTAGTACCGGTTCCGGCGTTGGAGATTAAAACCACTAATTGCATAATGAAAAATGAAATATCAAAATGTAAAATTTAGGTGTCGCTTTACGACTCTATAATTTTGATTTTTGACTTTTAAATTTTAATTTAGAACAGGGCTCCCTGCGGCTTCACTTCTCCTGCGTACACCGGCTGTTTTACTTCTTTTGTCCGTTCCAGTAAATCAATTGGATATTCACCGGTAAAGCAGGAGGTGCAAAATAAATTAGAATCTATGCCGGTAGAATCCATTAATCCTTTTAAAGACAAGAAGTAAAGCGAGGTGGCGCCTAAAAATTGGCGGATTTCTTCCACGGTCTTGTGCGAAGCGATTAGTTTTTCCTGCTTGGGGGTATCGATTCCGTAAAAGTCCGGGAATTTAACCGGCGGGGAAGAAATTAGCATATGAACTTCAAGACAGCCGGCATCAAATAACATCTTAACCAGTTGGCGGGAAGTGGTGCCGCGGACAATGGAGTCGTCCATTACGATAATTTTTTTGCCCTGTAAAACTTCCCGCAAGGGGGTAAGTTTTAATTTAACGCCCAAATCGCGGCTGTGCTGTTCGGGTTGAATAAAGGTGCGGTGGATGTAGCGGTTTTTTACCAAAGCCATTTCCATGGGGATGCCGCTTTTTTTGCTGTAGCCGGAAGCTACGGGATAGGCGGTTTCCGGCACCGGAACCACAATGTCGGCATCTATTTTACATTCCTCGGCCAGCTTCATGCCACAGTTGCGGCGAGTTTCGTAAACCGATTTGCCTAAAATTTGGCTGTCTGGCCGGGCAAAGTACACAAATTCAAAAATGTCCACCTTGGTTTTAGATTCTTGTATTTGCACTGACTCAATGCCTTTATCTGTTACTATTACCATTTCGCCGGGGTTGACTTCGCGGATGAGTTCAGCGCCCACGGTGTGAAAGGCACAGGACTCGGAAGCAAATACAGTGGCGGAGTTATTTACCCCGTTAAATTTCGCCTCTGGCGAACCGGCTTCGCCGGATTTAACGGGGTAAATACGGCCCATACAAAGCGGCCTGATGCCGTAAGTGTCCCGCACGGCTACCAGGGAGTCTTTGGTTAAAATGGTTAAAGAAAAAGCGCCGGTAAAAAGCGGGTAAGCTTTAATTACGGCGTCTTTAATTGTGTGTCCGTGTTCCAAATAGTAGGCCAAGGCCTTGGTCATAAGTTCGGAATCGGAACAATCCAAGGTGGAAATATCCTTTGCTTCTAAAAATTCTTTAAGTTTAGTGGTGGATGGCAAATTGCCGTTATGCGCCAAGGCGAGCTGGTTGTTAACAATAACCGGCTGGGCGTGCTTAATATGCGAGCCTTCGGAAGTGGAATAGCGGTTGTGGCCGATGCCAATATGCCCCTTTAAGCTGGTAATAGTTTCTTCATTATAGACCTGGGTTACAAGTCCCATATTTTTATAACAGTCAATATGGTTGCCGTCGGCTGTGGCAATCCCTGAACTTTCCTGGCCGCGGTGCTGTAGGGCAAACAGGCCGTAAAAAGTCAGCCTGGATACGTCCAGGTCTTTGCCGTAAATTCCAAACACGCCGCATTTTTCGTTTAAATTATTCATAATTAAACTCCTACGAAACACGAAAGAAACGAAATACGAAATTAAGATTTATCTGCCGTGGCGCAATTCATCAGTCGGATAAAAGTGCGGGTCTCTTGTTAAGTGTCCTTCCATCCAGAGCGTATAAGGCTCTGTTCCTTCTATATAAGGGCATTTATCGCCTTGTTCCGCATGCGAGCCTTCTAGTCTAATAGCGTTTTTTTCAGCGTCGGTTAATTGCCTGTCTAACTTGATTTCTCCGTTTAAATCCATATCTTTTATTGTTAATTATTTAAAATATTCCACCGCGTTTTTAAATATTTTTAAGCCTTGGGCCTCGCGCGGCAGCGGTTTACCCGCGCGTAAATATTTTTCTTTTAATAAAGGCCAGTGGGGCAATTGGGTAAAGAACATCGCCCGCTCGGGGTGGGGCATAGTACCGAGGATTTTACCATCAGCCGA
The DNA here is from genome assembly GCA_021791515.1 of bacterium. GTDB lineage: Bacteria > Patescibacteriota > Doudnabacteria > UBA920 > UBA920 > PALSA-1336. Next base: position 31,730 of record JAJYWK010000020.1, read on the forward strand.
TGTTATCATCGCAACATCTAAGGTGGAACCGTTGGGGTTGGGTGTAAGATTTTGGTAGCGGCAGATATCGCCTTTATAGTATACACCAGCGATTTGTTTTTGCCGTTTGAGGGTTTCTATTACATCAGCGGAGGCCATAAATTTGCCTTCCCCGTGGGCAATGGGGAGGGAAAGGGATTTTATTCCCCTAAGCCATGGGGAAGGGGATTTGTTGATTTTTAAATCCACCCACCTTACGGTATAGCGGGCGTTGGTGTTGTTAGTAAGCGCGCCAGGCAAAAGGCCGGTTTGCGTTAAAATTTGAAAGCCGTTGCAAATGCCAATTATTAATTTATCTTTTCGCGCGAATTCCAAAAGTTTATGTTTTAGATGATTGTTTAATTTATTGGCGTAAGCGCGGCCCGAGCCAATATCATCGCCGTAGGAAAAGCCGCCCGGGATAGCCAGGATTTGATAGCGTTGCGGTTTGTTTTTATTTTCTATGAGGTCATTAATATGAACTATTTCAGATTCGCCTCCGGCCAGTTCAAAAGCCAGCGCAGTTTCTTCTTCGCAATTAATACCATAGCCGGATAAAATTAGGACTTTAGGTGATTTCATATAGCTGTCTTTACTAACTACTAATTTGTACTAATATACTAATTTTTTGTTTTCAATATTCGTATATTAGTAACGATTCGTAGTTCGTAAAGCTTAGTAATCTTTAAATTTCTGTTTATAAGTTTTTAAAGCGATTGATGTTTTAATATCGATTATTGCTTTGTCAGCCTTGTCTTTAACTATAATTTTATCCTTTTTAGTAACTGTTCCCAAAGCAGCGATACTTTGGCCAAAGAACAGGCTTTCAAACTTTTCGCGATTTTTTTTCGCGATTGTAACAATCAATCTTCCCTGACTTTCGCTAAATAACGCATCCGCATTTACTTTCCAGTTGCCCGGCAAATCGTTCAAACTGATTTCTCCGCCCAAACCGCCACCCATAAGCGTTTTTATTAGCGCGGGCACAAGCCCGCCGCGGGTTACGCTAATGGAAGAAGCAATTAAGTCCTGCTGAACGGCATTAAATAATGTTTTATATAATTTATAATTTTTCGCGGCATCTACGGTTGGAATAATTTCGCTGTTGGTGTCGCCCAATATATAAATAAGATCGCCTGGAATTTTTGCATCCAAAGAAACGGTTTTATTAGCGTTTGGCACCACGCCCATGGCGGAAATTAAAAGCGTGGGCGGAATGGAAATTTTTAAAGGTTTTCCGTCAGCTCTATAGCCCTTAAAGTCATTGAACATGCTGTCTTTGCCGGAAATAAACGGCGTGCCAAAAGAAGTGGCGTAATCAAAGCAGGCGCGCGCGGCTTGTTTTAGTTGCCAAAGGCGATGAGGGTCATCAGACGAGCTCCAGCAGAAGTTATCCAAAAGCGCCAAGTAATCTACATCGGCGCCGGCGGCAACCGCGTTTCTAATGGCGGTATCAATCGCGCAGGCGGCCATATTATAAGCATCAGTTTCGCTAAATTCCGGCCAGAGGCCGCAGGCCAGCACTACGCCTTTTTTGGAAGTTAAGACCGGCCTGGTGACAGTTGCGTCCGCGGTAATGCGCCCACTGCCCTGAATTGGTTTTAGCACGGAAGTGCTTTGGACTTCGTGGTCGTATTGGGTCGCTAAAAAATCCCGGCCGGAGATATTCAAAGATGACAGCAGTTTAAGGGCGTGGTCATTGTAGTTTTTCTTATTCGGAATTTTGGGAACATTTTTTTTATCTTGTATCTTGTATTTCGTATTTTGTATTTTGCGAGGGCGGCCGTTGTGCAAAAAGTCCAAATCCAAGTCCAAAACCGTTTGGCTGTTAAATTTGACGGCGCATTTTTTGTCATTGGTGAACTTTCCAATCACCGTGGTTTCCACGCCCCGCTTTTTCATCAGCTTTTGCAATTTCGCCAGTTTTTGCCGGGGCACGGCCAAAACCATGCGCTCTTGGGATTCAGAAATCCAAATTTGCCAAGGGGAGAGCCCTGGGTATTTAAGCGGCACTTTTTCCAAATTCACCAAACAGCCGTTGGTAGCTAATGCCATTTCGCCGACCGCGGAAGAAAGTCCGCCGGCGCCGCAATCGGTAATACTGCTGTACAGCCTTTGGCCGCGCGCTTCTTTTACCAAAGCATCGCTAAACTTTTTTTGGGTTATCGGGTCGCCAATCTGCACGGCCGTTGCCGGGCTGTGGCTGTCCAAAGTTTCAGATGAAAAAGTCGCGCCGTGAATTCCGTCCAATCCCACGCGGCCGCCGACCATAACAATTAAATCGCCCGGCTTGGCTTGTTTTATGTGCGAGGGTTTGTCTTTAATCTTTTTAGGAATCAGTCCCACAGTCCCGGCAAACACCAAAGGCTTGCCGCGGTAGCCATCATTAAAATACATAAAGCCCATATTGGTAGGGATGCCGCTCTGGTTGCCGCCGGAATTAATGCCCGAAACGACTCCATCCAAAATTCTCCGAGCCGATAACATTGGTTGTTTAAGTTCTTTATCTCTGTAGAGTTTAGACTTATCTTCCGGATCAGCCAAACAAAAACCGTAAACGTTAATGATCGGCTTGGCGCCAAGGCCAAAGCCCAAACAATCTCGGTTGACCCCCACAATGCCGGTCACGCTTCCGCCAAAGGGGTCAAGCGCCGAAGGTGTGTTGTGGGTTTCCACTTTATGGGTGATTAAATATTCTTTGTTAAACTCAATGGCTCCGGAGTTGTCGGTAAAGACGGAAACGCAGAAATCCCCCGGCGGTTTGGGGGAAGAGTCCCCTCTAAAAGAGGGGACTCTTCTTTTTTGCTTTCTGATAGCTTCCGTGGCGGCCTTAATGTAGGTTTTGTAAATGCCGTTTTTTAGCTCATCCATTGGGTCGGCAAAAATAGTGTGCTTGCAGTGCTCAGACCAGGTTTGCGCTAGAGTTTCCAGTTCCACGTCGGTTGGCTTTCGGCCTAATTTATTAAAGTAGTCGCGGATAACTTTTAAGTCATCAAGCGATAAAGCCAGCGGCCCGCGTTTGCTGCCATCCTTATTGGGGATGCCTAATTTGCCCAATTTTGTCAGTTCATCATCGCTAACATTTAAATCCACTTTGCTGACTTTGGCAGAAGTCGTGAGTTTAACTTTAGGGATGGCCGGTACCAAAGCGTGTTTTTGAAACTCATCAAAACTTGTTATGGTCGCTTTTTGAATGAGCGGATTATACAAAGAGTTGGCGATTTTTTGGATTTGGCCGCGATTAAGACCCCCTAAAATAAATAACACCTGGCTAGAATATACATTCTGGCCAGGTTTAAACTTTATGCGCGCGCCATCTGTTAGAGTTTCTTTGGCCGTGTTGCCGACGTTGTCGGTGACTCCGGGGAGAAAGCCGATCTCGATTGCGTAGCTAAACATTATTTTTCTCCCCAAGACTTGGGGAGATGTCCCGGCTTGCTGGGACAGAGAGGTTGATGCCTGTTGCGTCAACGGATTGGCTAATAGCTGTTTTGCTTTTTCTAGTTGTTGTTTGTTCAGTTTGCTATCTATTGTATAGCAATCAGCTACGTACACTGCTCCTAATTTGGCTTTGGGCAAGAGGCTTTGGAATTGCTTTTTCTTGATTTGGCCTCTGGCGTCAGGGATGGTGTATGTAACGTATAGGCGGTGCATTGACTTTAGGGTTTAGGGCAAAGGGTTAAGGGTTTAGTGAGAGACAAGAATGAGGCGGTGTCTAATTCTTGTAAAAAAATAAAAAGAACTTCCAAAGTTCAAGCGAGAAATTTTTGTCAGTCGCGGCTACTTTTTAGGCAAAAAAGCTTCCAGTTTTTGCTTTACCAATGGCACATCTTGAGAAGCGGTATCCCAAATTTGCCTTAAATCCAGTTCAAAATATTCATGAACCGCGAAATCGCGGAAACCGGCCATAAGCTTCCAGGGTAGGTCTATTTTATTTTTTACCTCTTCCGGCAGTTTTTTGGCCAGCTCGCCAATTACAATCAACTGCATAATTGTCGCGCTTTGGGTTTTGGGGTCTAATAAAAATTTATCCAAATCAAAGCCAAATAAAAAATCGGCAAGCTTTTGGCTCGCTCCCAGCATCAGCTCTAAAGTAATATCGTGTTCTTTTTCAGTTGGCATAGATTTGAGTTAAATCTTTTTGGATTTTTTTCGCGAGCATTGGGTTAAGGGCATCTTCGGAAACTAAATCTACTTTTTTGCCCAAAACTTCCTCTAAATCCTGCTTGAGTCCCACAAATCCCCAAATGCCAAAAGGCAGTTTGCCGGTTTTTACAAGCAGGTCAACGTCGCTATTTTTATGGTCTTGCCCCCTGGCTACACTGCCAAAAACTGATACGCGCGTAACGCCGTATTTTAACAGCACTGGATTGATTTTTTGCTGGATTTCCGAAATGCTCATAAAAAAATTTGCTCCGTGCCCGCCTATTTCTACGGGCTTCTCTACCTGCAGTTTAGCGGGAATTTGGCAATTCGTCAATTTTTTAAAGCGCCCTGAATTCAAGGTACACTGCACCACTTTGGAGTAAAATGACAACTACCAAGGAGTTTAAAAGGAAAATGCAGGTATTAACATCGGTGCAGAGGGAATGGATAGAATTCTTTAATAACAAAGGTCAGGGGCCAAGGGAAATCGGCAGGCAGATTAAGCGCGACCACACCGTCATTTCCAGAGAGTTAAAAAGGAACACTAAGCCCGGTAAAAAGTATTCTGCGATTACGGCTCAAAAGTTAGCTGACTTAAAAGCCAAGAAAACCAACAAGCGGAAACTGGACAAGGACAGGGAGCTTCATGATTATGTGGTAAAGAAAATTAAGGAAGGTTTTTCACCGGATGAAGTCTCGGGAGAGCTTAAAAATTTTCCTACTGAAAACTTAAAAGGAAAAACCATTAGTTATGAAGCCATTTATGACTACATCTACAACGGCGAGGGTAAATGGGAAAGCTTGTATCAACACTTAAGGAAAAAACACCGTAAGCGTAAAGTGCAACGTAGCCGCAAGAGTCGGAAAATAGCCATTCCAGAGCGTATTTCCATACATTTAAGGCCTAAGGTAATCAACGAGCGGAAAAGAGCCGGAGACTGGGAAACTGACAGCGTTAAGTTCAAAAAACAGAAAACCTCCCTGTCGGTGCAGTATGAACGCAAACTGATGCTGGCTCGGATCCATAAAGTCAAAGACGGAACATCGGAAGAAACCCAAACAGCTATTTCTAAAAGCATTGAATCCCTGCCAAATGAACTATTTAAAAGCTTAACATGGGATAACGGCAAGGAAGGGGTCTGCCACACTAAGATTCGGGATGCCTACAACATCGAGACTTACTTTTGCGACCCTTACAGCTCCTGGCAGAAAGGCGGAGTGGAAAATCTTAATGGCTTAATCCGCGAATACTTGCCAAGGGAAACAAACATGGATACCATAACCGATGAAGACATCTATCGCATACAAGAACTTCTTAACAACCGGCCGCGGAAGAAGCTCGGCTATTTAACTCCTAACAAAGCCCTGGCGGCGATTACTAATCAACTAACTGGTGCACTAAATTCCTGAATTCGCAGGTAAAAGATTGATTCTTTGCTACAATACATACAGCAAATCAATAATAATATTAAAGTATACATACGCTATGTACAAAATCGTGTATCGATTTTTTGACAAATTAGAAGACAGTGTGCGCGGCTGGTTCAGCCACTATCCGATTTTTTACGCCGTTGTCGGCGGTGTTGGTGTTGTGCTCTTTTGGCGCGGCGTCTGGCATACTACAGATTATATTATCTTCAAAATCGGCACTCGGGGCATGGCCCTAACCAGCATAGACCTTAACTATGGCATGTGGTGGGATGGACCGGTATCTTTGATTTTTGGCGCATTTATTTTGCTAATAATCGGCGTGTTTGTTTCCAACTTTATTGGGAACGAAATCTTAATTTCCGGCCTAAAAGGCGGAAAGAAAATCGCGGAAAAAACGGAAAAGGAAGTGGAAACCGAGGCCACAGAATTAACGCATTTAAAATCCGAGGTTAATGAAACCTTGGATCGGTTAAAAAAACTGCAGAATAAATTGGAAAATTTAAAAAATTAATTAAACGCCATTGAGCGTAGAAAAAAATTTATTTTATGGACGTCGAAAACACGCCAAACACACCGCCGGCAGGGGAGCCAAAGAAAAACTCAACCGAAAAAGCCATGTGGCTTGTTGCGGGAATTTTAATTATTTTGGCTGCGGGTTGGTATATTATGGGTAAAAGCAATAAAAACGCCGGGCAAATTAAATCCAACAACGAAGCCGAGAACGCTTTGCAGCAACAAAATGGACAACCCATGTCATTAAGGGAACTAATGGCTTTAGGCAAAAGTCAAAAATGCGAGTTTAACTTTTCTGCGGATAAAACCCAAACCCAAAGCACTGTATATTTTGGAAAAGGAAAAATGCGCGGTGACTTTGCCGCCACAGTTGATGGCAAGCAAATGGTCAGCCATATGATAAATGACGGCTCTACCATATATACTTGGATTGACGGCTCATCAATGGCATTTAAGATTTCAGCGCAATCTGCTGAGGATAAGCCGGGGCAGACTTCAGACCAATCAAACTCGCAGTCTGTGGACGTCAATGCGAAGTATAACTACAACTGCTCCTCCTGGCCAGTTAATGATTCTCTTTTAACCCCGCCGGCAAACATTACTTTTACAGATCAAAACGAACTGTTAAAACAGGCTCAAGAGCAGACTGTGCCGACAAGCGGGGCATCTGGTTCTTCCGCTCAATGCGCGGCATGCAATTCGCTTTCCGAAAATCAAAGAGCTTCTTGCTTAGCCGCCTTAAAGTGTAACTAACTTCATTTCATTTGCATAAAACCCGCTGACTGCTTTAGATTCAGCGGGTTTTATGTGCAAATAGCTTTTAGACGAATAATGGCCTAAGTTGGCATATTTATGTTATAATTATTTTAATCCCAATGTTTAAAAACAGAAAATTACTCAACAAAATAATGGCCGTGGTGATGATTTTGGTGGTTGCAAGCATGGTGTTGGCTTTGTTTGCGGGTTCATTTATTAACACCGGAGCTTAAATACCAATGTTTAAGTTTGATTTGCAGCCAAACGAAAAAGCCCTTAATATTGGCCGACAAAGCGAGTCAGTGCTTTTTAAGCCTACTTTTTTGGTGCTGATTTTAATTTATCTTCCCTGGTTTTTTTTATTTAAGTATGAATTTTTAACCGGCCGCGTCCTTAAATTATTGATATTTTGGACTTTAGCTGTATTGCTGTTTGCCGCAAATAAATTTATATTGTGGATGATTAACGTTCATATCCTCACTAACAAGCGCCTGATTTTAATCAGCTATCAAAGCCTATTTAACAAGCGGGTTTTAGAAACGCCGCTGAACTTGATTTTAAACGCAAGTTTTTCGCAAAAAGGCGTGCTTGAGTCCCT
>JAJYWK010000046.1 GCA_021791515.1 bacterium
CGTTCATTGCCGCGCGTATCGTGTTACTTTTATTGGGGCAGGTTTTCTTGTCAAAAGCAAGGAAACTCCCCCCAAGAAAAGTATACCAGATTGTTAAGGATTGAGGGGTTTCGTTATTCAAAGCCTCGGAGCAGAACTCCGAGGCATTGCACCCGAGGAGCTAATAAAAAAATACACAAAATCGCCTGTAACCACAGGCGATTTTGATTTATCCACCAACAAATATATGCATCAGTCTCAAATTTCCCGCGACTAAAACCGCGGCGTTCGGCAAAGGCTTATAAAAGCCCTACTTCTTAAACGCGCCGCCCGGCTGCCAGGGCGTGCCGAGCCAATTAAGCATAAAGCGGTCAATCCCCCACCAGCCTGCCACGCGCCAGGCTAATATCAAAAACAGCTGTAATAAAAACAATAGCGGGTTTACGCTCACCGTGCCGGCAAACAAATAATTCATATTCATAAAACTGCCAAAAAAAGCCGCAATGCCGGTGAATAAGCCTAAAATCAAAGCTATACCTACGGCAATTTCGCCGTACGTTACCAAATAGGAAAAGGCGGTCGAGTTCGGCAAGGCCACGCTGTTAATAAACGCCGCGTACCAGCCGGAAACATCCGGATGCAGGCCTGAGGTTTTTTGCAAAGCGGCGTTTAAAAACCCCTGCACAGCCACGCCCGCTTTATCCCCCACCCATACGGGATTGTGAAATTTTGCCCAGCCGGACTCCAGCCACTGCCAGCCCACATACACCCTAACTATCAGCCAGAACCAGGCAAAGCGTTTGTCCGAAAACAAAAAACGCGACAGTGCCGGCTCCGGAATTTGCATATTTGTTTCTTGCATAATTAATGTCTTAAATGATTAACTTTTTCTTATTGTATCAAAAAAATAAAAAATTGGCGATTTTACAGAGCGTTTAAATCAATCACTTGATCTATGCGAATTTGGGAAACAAAATCCGGAATATGGGAAACCATAATACTCGCGCCTTCATAATTATCCAAAGCCTTTGCAATAATCGGCAAATGGCGGAAGTTAATGTGGTTGGTTGGCTCGTCTAAAATTAACAGCCCGGGTTTCATTAAAACCAGTCTGCAAAAAGACAAAAGCCCCTTTTGGCCTTCGGAGAGGGCGGCAATGGGCTGGTCCAGCAATTTGCCGTCCAATAAAAACCCGGCAGCCGCGGCCCTTAAATTATGCTCGTCGTACTTTTCCATTACTTCTTTTAGCGCGTCAAAAGCTTTTTGCTGAAAATCAAAATTGCTAAAATCCTGCTTATAGTAGCCAATCTTAATTTCTTTGGCGATTACGGCATGCTCATCTTTATTATTGGCGATATTTTCGAGCATGGTAGATTTGCCTATGCCGTTGGGCCCCGTAATTAGCACATGGGTGTTTTTTCGGATGGCCAAATCCACCTCTTTGCTTACCACTCCGTGAGCTTTAATTGCCGAGATGGAATTAAAGTGCAGGATTTTTCCGTCAAAAAATTTATCAAACTCCTGCGCCGGAATTTTAAACTCCCGAATGGTCCTGTCTTCCTGGCGCACGCTAACAATAGCGCTTTCCGCCTCTTCGGCCGATTCTCTCATGCGTTTGGCTACCGCGCGGAGCTTGCCGCCTTTGTGCGCAAAAACTTCGGCCTGGGCCAATTTTTCCTTAATTTGCATTTGCATTCGGGCATTCTGCAAATTTTCCCGCTCAATGCGATTTTTTATTTCTTCCACCACGTCATAATAGTTGCCGGTATACTGTTCAATTTTATGGGTAAACACATCCAAATACAGCACGCCGTCGGAAAAGGCGTTTAAAAAATCCGCGTCGTGGGAAATTACCATTACGGTTTTTTCATACATCATTAAAAAGCCGGTCAAGTGTTCTATGCCTGCCTGGTCTAAATTGTTGGTCGGCTCATCCAAAAGCAGAATATCCGGATTTTGAATAAGCGCGTGGGCCAAAAGCAGCCTGGCCTGCTGTCCGCCGGAAAGAGCCTTAACTTGCCTGTCCAGCGGCAAATCCACGTTTACCACTTCAAATATATCCCTGATTAATTTGTCCAGGTTGTATTTTTTATCCGCAAAAGCCGTGGCAAAATAGTCGCGGATGCTTAATTCTGCCAAATTTTGCGGCATAACCTGCCTGGCAATGGCAATGGAAACATCCTTGGGCGTAAAATAAATATTTCCCGAAGTTGGTTTAATTTCTCCGGTAATCATTTTAAACAGTGAAGATTTCCCGGCGCCGTTCTGACCCATTAAAGTAATTCTGGAACCCGAGCGCAAACTAAAACTGGCCTCATCTAAAATGGGCTTGTTGTGGGTATATTCAAAATTTACGCCGCTAAAGCGCAGGATAACGTTATCGTTGGACATAATGGATTATTAGTAATCCGTCTTCGTCCGCCTAAGGCGGATGACTCTCTATAAATTATATTTTTTGTGAGTCAAAAAATTATCCCGGATGTCCCGAGATAATTTATGTAGCTATTATAGTATATTTTGCGGCTTTGGTCAATTACAAAACCGCCTGGCAGCAGTGCGCGCAGCGCTTGGCTTCTTTTGGAATTTCGCTCAAGCACTCCGGGCATTTTTTAGTGGCGGGATCTTCCGGGGCTTCTTTGCGCGCTTTGGCAATCAGCGTATTAATCGGTATAACCACAAAAAAATACACCGTAGAGGCCACTATTAAAAAAGAAACGAGCGCGTTAATAAAACTGCCGTACATAAACCGGCTGTGATTCAGGGTAAAATACAATCCGGAAAAATCCGGTTGTCTGAATATTGCCGCGACCAGCGGAGTGAGCAAATCTTTTACCAAGGAGTTGACTATGGAAGTAAAGGCCGCGCCAATAACAACGCCTACAGCCAAATCCACCACATTGCCCCGCAAAATAAATTGCCTAAATCCTTTTAATGTGTCTTTAATCATAAATTAAGCTTAATGACTATCTCTTCCCACGGCTTCACTAATATTATTATACCCGTCTTTTTTTAACAGTTCCACCAAACCCTGGTTAATTTCGCTGATTAATTGCGGGCCCTGGAAAATCATTCCTGTAATTAACTGGATAAGCGAAGCGCCGAGTTTGATTTTTTTATAGGCATCTTCGGCGGAAAACACGCCCCCGCAGCCGATAATATTTTTTTTGCCGCCGTAAAACTTATACACTTTAGAAATCATCTGATTAGAAAGCTCTTCCACCGCTTTGCCGGAAAACCCGCCTTTGCCATGATGATTTAACAAGTTAATTTTTGTTAGGTTGGTGCAAATAAAACCGTCTAAGGGATGTTTTGCTCCGACTTGAAGAATTCCATCGAGCTGATCTTTTGCTAAATCCGGCGAAAGCTTTACAAACACCGGCTTAGTTTTGGGAATAGAAAACAGTTTGGCAAGGAGCAAATCTAAATTTTCCGCCTGGGCGAAAATCGGACTGGCTTCGCAGGTATTGGGGCAGGAAATATTGATGGTAAAATAATCGCCGATGTCCTGAAAAATTTTGTAGCTTTCAAAATAATCCTCAATCCCCGACTCTACATGCGAGGTTGCCTCGGAATTGGTTTTGGCAATACTAATACCCAAGGCAAAATTAAATTTTTTGCCTAAGAGGTATTTATGGATTTTTGGCGCGCCGGAACTCTTTAGGCCGTAATTTACTCTTAGGGCCTTATGTTCCGGCAGGCGCCACATCCAGGGCCTCGGGTTGCCGGAAAAAGGCTTGGCGGTAATGGAACCGGCCTCCTCAAAACCAAAGCCCACAGAGGGCAAAATTGGAGCGATGTGCGCTTCCTTATCAAACCCGGCAGCCAGGCCGATAGGGTTTTTAAATTCAACTCCCGCGACTTTTTGAGTAAGCATGGGATTCTGATAATTAAACATCAGGCTTATAAGCCCGCGGGTAATGGGATTGCTACCTAAAAGCTTGCCGGCCCAAATCATCAGGTCATGCACTGACTGCGGGTCAAACAAAAAGAAAACCGGCTTTAAACATTTCCGGTACAAAAATCCAATAATTAAATTGCGTAATTTTATCATCACTAGGACTTACGCTTTTGAGCCAAATTCTAGGCATTTTCCGACAATAGCTTGCTTGGCCCGAGTTCGGGCTTAGCCCGAACTTTAGGGCCAAGCATAATGCTACAGGATTTTGTGAGGCGTAGCCCAGCTACGCCGATAAAAACCGCAGGAAAATAACGAATCGGGGTTCCCCGAAAATCTGAAAGATTTTTGGGGTGATCAAGAAATTGGCCAAAGCCGCTTGCGGACCCGGCTCCGCCGTGTCTAAAGCGGCAAGAGCGTAAGTCCTAATTATTTTAAAAAAATACGGGCAATCCACCCGTGCATAATTGTAGCATAAATTTTCAAAATATAGTAGAATTAGGCAGTATTCTTAAAAATGTACTATGAAGCAAAAATGTACCACGGTTGGTTTGGTCCAAAATAAAGTCGGGCCGGAAATGTCCAAAAATTTCGCCCGAACCTGCAAAATGGTGGAAACGGCGGCAAAAAAAGGCGCGCAAATTATTTGCCTGCAGGAACTTTATAACACTACCTACTTCCCGCAAAAACAACATGAAAACAAAGATAAGTTCGCCGAATTTATTCCCGGCGCGTCTACTTCCATGTTTGCAGAAGTGGCAAAAATTTACGGCGTCGTAATTATTGTGCCGGTGTATGAAAAGGCAAAAAACAAGGCCGGCAAATGGGAGTATCACAATTCCGCGGCAGTTATTGACCACAACGGAAAACTGCTGCCAACTTACCGAAAAATCCACATCCCCCAGGACCCCGGCTTTTATGAAAAAGATTATTTTAAACAAAGCGACAGCGGCTATAGAGTTTACAAAACAAAGTTTGGAACAATCGCGGTTTTAATCTGCTATGACCAGTGGTACCCCGAAACCGCGCGCGCGGTAAGGCTCATGGGCGCGGAAATAATTTTTTACCCAACCGCGCTTGGCAATATTATTGGTTACAAAGCCGAAGGCGACTGGCACGAAGCCTGGCAAACCATAATGCGCGGACATGCCATTGCCAATAGCGTGTTTGTGGCCGCCGTTAACCGAGTCGGCACTGAAGGCAAAATGAAATTTTTTGGACAATCATTTATTTGCGATCCGTTCGGCAAAGTTCTAAAACGCGCCGGCTCCGGCCAGGATGAAATTTTAATTCAAAAAATTGACCTGGAAAAAAATAAATTCTTTGCCGAAGGCTGGGGCTTTTTAAGAAACCGCCGGCCGGATACCTACAAAAGCTTAACAGCCAACAAATTGGTATCTAAATCAAAAAAACTTAAAAACGTCGCCCACTACAAAGACGAAAAAAAAGCTTTGGGTCAAACTTAATCTTGGTCAATTTTACTTAATTTCATTTGATTATGGTCAATTACAGAATGCCAGCGGAATGGGAACCGCACTCTGCCATCTGGCTCTCCTGGCCGCACGACGAAATTTCTTTTCCCGGCCGGGTAAAAAAAGTCCAGGAAGACCTGGCAAAAATTATTTCTGCCATCCACCAATCTGAGCAGGTGGAGCTGTTTGTTTTGGATGCTGAAATGCAAAGAATAGTTTCCAATAAGCTTGCGGAGATTAATGTTGATTTAAGCAAAGTGACTTTTCGAATAGCCAATTATATGGACGGCTGGATGCGGGACTGCGGACCGATTTTCGTAAAAAATCAAAGCGGCGGAATGTCGCTGATTAAATGGATATTTAACCAGTGGGGCGGCAAATTTCCCGACCTACTGCCCGATGACGCACTGCCTTACAAAATGAAGCAGTGGCTGGATTTGGAAATGCAGCAGCCCGAACTTGTGCTGGAAGGCGGAGCCATTGATGTAAATGGCCAGGGCCTATGCCTGACCACGGAACAATGTGTGCTTAATGAAAATAGAAACTTAGGCAAGACCAAGCAGGACGTGGAAAAATTTCTTGCCGATTATTTAGGCATTCAAAAAACCATTTGGCTGTGGAAAGGCTTGGTCAACGATCACACCGACGGACACATAGACGAAATTGCCCGTTTTGTCGGACCCAACAAAATTGTCTGCGGTTATGAAGAAGATGAAAAAGATGAAAACTACGCGATATTAAAAAATAATTACGAAACTCTAACAGCCGCGACTGATTTAGAAGGCAAACCTCTGGAAATTATTAAACTGCCAATGCCGCATGTAAATTTTGCCGATGTTGCCCCTGGCACGGAAAAAGGCGCCAAAGCTCCGGTATCTTATACCAACTTTTATATTGGCAATAAAGTGGTATTGGCCTCTATATTTAACGACCCAAATGATCAAAAGGCGCTAGAGATACTCCAAAACTGCTTTCCAGACAGAAAAGTTGTACCAATTGACTGCTTGGACATTATGTACGGCGGTGGCGCCATCCACTGTATGACCCAGCAACAACCTTTGTAAAAACAACTAACAATCTCCGCCAAAGGCGCCATATCCGCCTCTGGCTGGGGGTTCGCCTCCGGCGGAAACGATTGACGATTAACAAGAACACGCGGCAGTGGCCTGGATTTAATTTGACAGATATATACAAAGTATATATTATTTATATATGAATATTAATTAACAAACTAAAACTTATGATAACCCAAGTAATATTTAAAATTGACAAGGCCTTAAAAGCAAAAGCCCAAAAAAAAGCCAAGCTGGATGGCTTAAGTTTTTCCGATATTTTGCAAATGTCCACCCGGGCTTACGTGGAAGGCAAGCTACAGCCGCAAATGGTGCAAAAGGAAGAAAAATTTAATGCTAAAACCAGGCGCATTTTAGACCGCAGGCTGGGAGATATAAAAGAGGGCAAAAACTTGGTTGGGCCATTTAAGAACGTGGAAGAAATGAAAAAGTATCTTATGGAATAATGAACCCTGCTTTACATAAAAGCTTTAAAAAAGATTTTAGAAAGCTTCCCGAAAAAATCCAGGAACAGTTTTTTGAAAGGGCGGCTTTATTTTTTGAAAATCGATTTAACCCGTTATTAAACAACCATTCGGTTGATGCGGCATATCCCGGTTGCAGAAGTATAAATATTACCGGAAATTACCGAGCTATATTCAGGGAAGAAAATGGGGACGCTGAATTTTTACATATTGGCACCCATTCGCAGTTGTATGGATAATTTCTAAAATCGAGGGCAGTGGTTGGAATGCATCCGACACACTGCCCCTTTTTGCGTACTATCTGCAAACGTGAAGAGTGCGAAGAGTCCTAGCCATCTCTTCGGTTTGCGCGGTAATTCTTGCGCCACACCTTCCACATTGATATTCAATCGGTTTGGACGGTTTGGATACAGGCGGCAATTCGCGTTGGGGGCTGGGTGGTAGCTGGCGTTGGAAGAGAATAACCCCGGAGGAATGATCCGAAATGACGCGAAATCGACAACCTGTGATTGCCTGTATCAACTTGACGACAAACAGGAACGATACCGGATTAAATCCGGATGCCTTATTATCGCCGCATCCAAGATCAATCGCGTCGTCGCCATCTGTCATATGGCTAGTGGAAAGTTTGATGGTTCCCCGCGCCCTGTCCAAACTTATGGTTTGCACATCTTTCAAATGATCAATGGTGAATTCCTTCATCGTTAACCTCCTTTTGGTCAATAAAATAGATTATCAAATTTAGAAATTTTGTCTAAAATAAAGGCTTTCTTAATATAAAAGTAAAACAACTCTTTACTTTTTATGTTATTTATGGCATTATTACTATATGCTTTTAGCACAATCTCAAACTATTGAAGACCACATTCTTACCCATCTAAAAAATGGTCCTAAAATTATTGTGGAGTTGATTAATGCCATAAAAAAACAACGCCCCGGGACAACTAAACAGGGAGTTTACAACGCTTTGCGGATTTTAAAAAAAGAAGAAATAGTTGTAACTCACAAAAAACAAGCTTCTTTAAATCTGGCATGGGTGAATAAAATAAGCGCTTTCACCTCCCAAACCCAAAATTTTTACCTAAAGGGCCGCTTGGACAGAGTCAGTCTTAATGTATTAGATCAAGGGGGAAAGATCCAATATTTTTTCAAAAATCCCACACTTGCCGACGCTTTTTGGTGTCATGCGATTTATATATTGCTTGAATCTGTCCCAAAAGGCCAAGCTGTGTACTTATACAACCCTCATTGCTGGGTATATATTACCCGTCCGGAAAGCGAACGGGCTTTAAGAGACTACATTACTTCCAAGGATATTAAATATTTAGTTGCCGTTCATGACAAACTTCCCCTGGATAAATATATTAGTAATGAATTTGACGGCGAAGCCAGCCAGTATTACATGAGCGGGACGCTACCTTTTAAACCAGATAATTATTATTTCAATGTTATAGGCGATTATTTAATTGAAGTTTGGGAAGATGTTGGGCTTACTTCAAAAATTGAAGATTTATATAAACGCGCGTTTATTATTACCGAAAAAGAAATAGGCGAGTTAAGAAAAATTGTCATATCAACGGGAAAGACAAAATTAGCAATTTCTAAAAATCCAAAAAAAATCCAAAAATACAAACGAATTTTTGAAAAGCATTTCTATATAAAAAAACTTTGACATATTCACCATATCTGTTAATATTATCTCGTAATTAATCCTTTTCGCTTGAACTTTAAACAAAGTCCCCCGCAAAAAACGGGGTCCGAAGGTAATAAGAAATTCGCGAAAAGCAAAAGGATCTCAAATGGACAAAAAGAAAATCAGCAAACTCTCCAAGGGTTTGCAAAAGCTAATTTTAGAAGAACCCAATGCCAAAACTACGGGCACGGTTAGCGGCCTTGTTAAAAGCGCCAAAACTCCTGTTTCGGCTTACGCTGAACGCACTCTAAACCATTTAAACGCGGGAGCGGCTTTACAGTCTGCCTTGTGGCTTAAAGATCATTTAAAAAAAGGCGGTAAAATTGTAGTTACCATTGCCGGAGCGCTTTCGTCTTTCCAGGTCGGCGTTATGCTGGCTGAACTTATCCGCAAAAACAAAGTCCATTTAGTCTCCGCCACCGGCGCCAACCACGAGGAAAGCTATTACCGCTATGTGGCCCATTCCCATTACGCCTATATCCCCCGCTACACCGAATTAACGCCAGAGCAGGAAGCCGAACTACGCGACGCGGGCCTAAGAAGGATTACTGACACTTTTTTGCCGGAAGATGAAAGTGTGCGCATTATGGAACCGCATTTATTAAAAATGTGGCGAGATGCGGAAAAAACAGGAGAAAAATATTTTCCCCACGAATACTTCCGGAGATTGTTTAAAGAAAAACTAATTAAGCCCGACCCTAAGGCTAATCCGTCTGATTGCTGGGCTTACGCGGCTTACGAAAAAGATATTCCCATTATCATTCCGGGGTTTGAAGACTCCACTATGGGAAATATTTTTGCAAGCTATACCTACCAGGGCGCTTTAAAAAATAAGGGCGATACGGTAATTGACAGCCGGGTAATGAAAACAGGATTGGACTATTTTCATTTAATGTACGACTGGTATATTAAAGAAAGTAAAAATTCCCCAATTGCCTTTTTGCAATTAGGAGGCGGTATTGCGGCGGACTTCCCTATTTGCGTAGTTCCTTCCATTAAACATGATTTAAAACATCATAACGTTCGGGATTGGGCCGGATTTATAGAAATCGGCTCCTCCCCTATGTCTTACGGCTCCTATTCGGGCGCCGGCGGCAAGGAAAAAATAACCTGGGACAAGCTTTCCACCAAGAGCTACTATCAAATTATCCAGTCCGATGTTACCGTAGTTTTCCCCTGGATAGCGGCAATACTACTGGGTCTGTAAAACTAAACATAAGTCATGAAGTCTTATTTCGTTTATATTCTCACGAGCAAGAGAAACGGGACTTTATATATTGGAATAGCGAATGATTTAATAAAAAGAGTTTGGCAACACAAAAATAACCTTATTGCTGGTTTTACAAAAGAACACAAAGCTCACCTTTTGGTCTATTTTGAAGAAACAACTGATGTACTTAGTGCAATTGCAAGAGAAAAACAATTAAAAAACTGGCATCGGCAATGGAAAATAAACCTAATCAATCAGCATAATCCGGAATGGAAAGATTTATACCCAGGATTACTCTAATGTGTCATCCCAAACTTGTTTCGGGATCCATAATACAAAGAGTGGGTCCTGAAATAAACCTGTCCCGTACTTGATACGGGATTCAGGACGACACACTAAGATACAAACGTAAAACCCCTTTGTCCTAATATGGATTAAGGGGTTTTACTTCAGGCTAGCTTTTCCCATATGCGATTTTCTTTTTTCTAGACATCCGCGCTTTGCGCGGCACTAGTTTTTTTCAGGTATAAGCACCTGTAGGCTTTATCGCGTCCCGCTAAAGCGGGATTTAGAAAAGCTACCTGTTCCTTAACCTGTTAATCATCTATTGCTTTCCTTTCTGCTTTAATTTTACGCCCATCCAAATTTTTATGCAATGGATAATAAGTGGATAACCTGCAAAATTATTTTAATCCGGCCAAAAAAAATTTTTTTCCCTTTAAACACAAAAACTAAATAACAAAAAATCGCCCCCAAATAAGAGCGATTTTCCTATAGTGGATAACTTTAGTAGTCGCGAAGCTTGTTTATGTCTATATGCTCCCTTATGCGCTCTAACGCTTTGCTTTCAATTTGGCGGATGCGCTCGCGGGTGACGCCAAACTCCTCGCCCACTTCTTCCAATGTGTGCGTAACGCCGTCTTCCAAACCAAAGCGCATTTTTAAAATTTTCTGTTCACGCGGGTCCAAATCTTTTAAAATGCCGCCCACGTATTCCTTTAAAATTTGCCGGCCGGCCATTTCGTTGGGCTTGGTGGTATCTTCGTCCACAATAAAATCGCCCAAGGATGAATCTTCACCGTCATCTTCCCCCACCGGCGAGTCTATGGACACCGTCTCTTGCGAGATCTTTTTTAAATGATAAACTTTTTCCACTTCAATACCCATTTCCGCGGCAATTTCTTCCGGCAAGGGCTCGCGGCCCAAATCCTGCACGAGCGATCTTTCCGCCTGCGCGTACTTATTTAAAGTTTCCACCATGTGAACCGGAATGCGGATAGTACGACTCTGATCGGCAAGCGCGCGGGTAATGGCCTGACGAATCCACCAGGTGGCGTACGTGGAAAATTTATAACCCTTAGTCCAGTCAAATTTTTCCACCGCGCGAAACAACCCCAAATTGCCTTCCTGAATTAAATCTAAAAGTCCTAAGTTCCTGCCCATATACTTTTTGGCAATGCTTACCACCAAGCGCAAGTTGGCTTCGGTAAGTTTTTTGCGCGCGGCTACATCGCCCTTTTCCACCCTTTTAGCCAATTCAATTTCTTCCGCGCCGGCCAAAAGCGGCACTTTACCGATTTCACGCAAATACATTTGGATGCTGTCGTCGTAAATATCGCCCAAATCAAAAGCGTCAACCGCCTCTTCCTGTTTTTTCTTTTTGGCCTTGGCCTTGGCGCCTTTGCCGGCCGGTTTTTCTTCCGCCTGCGCCGGCGCTTTGTTCTGTTCCCACACGCTGGCTACTTCCTGATCAACAATTTCAATCCCCCGCTTGTCCAGCGCGTCCATAACCTTTTCCAAAACTGAAATATCTTCCTCAAAATACGGCATGGCGTGCAATAGCTCGGCTTCCGTAACAAAACCCCTTTCTGCGGCCTTTTCCATTAAGTTCTTCATTAACTTCTCAGAGTCAACTTTCGGCATCTCCAATGTCAAAACTGCCTGCCTGCCCTGCCTACCGGACAGATAGGCGGCAGGCAGTGCCTGCGCCGATTTTTTTGACGCAGCCTTTTTAGCTTTCATTTTAGAAGGCCTTTGGCTTTTGGCTTTTTTAACCGGTTTAACCTTTTTCTTTTTAAGCTTCAATTTCTTAAACTTCTTTGCCCGGTTAAGACGCTTCTTTTTTTTATTCTTGGCCATAAATCGAGATTAATGACAAAAACGACGAAAATGACAAAATTGAACAAAAATAAGCTGCAATTCTAAATTTTTGTCATTTTTTTAATTTTTTTAAATTTTGTTCATTTATTTTATATTTGTTTTTCAAATTCCAATCGAGCCTTGGAAATTTCCGCAAACTCCCGGCTTAACTTCTCCACTTTTGCCTTATCTTTTGCCAGTTCCGCCGTTTTTACCTGATTTTGTAAACTTATTTGCTGCCTTTTGAAGGAATTAACCTTTAAAAGCGCCAAAGACTTTAGCAGGCTTTTCTTTAGCTTTTCTGTATCACCCTCCAGTTCTTCCAACTGTGATTCTACCATAAAACTTGCCTCTTTGGCTAGCGTGGCAACATTGACTTCATTTGTTGATCCAGACCGATGGAGAATTAACTCCACTATTTGTCTGATTTCAGGATCCTCGAAATCATTCATCTCAAGTTGACTCTTGGCTTCCAGTATAAAATCGTTTGAAAACAACAGACCGCCCAGCACTTCTTTTTGAAGCAGTAAGCCGTTGTGAGTTAAGGGACTATTTACCGCTGATTCGCTTATTTGCTTGCCAACTGATTTTTTAATATTGTCGCGGATGATTTTTTCTGAGATGGAGAATTTAGTGGACATTTTGCGGATATAGTGGTCCTGCTCCAGCGGATCTTGAATAAAACCCAAAAACGGCAAGACTTGCGCGCTTAAAAAATGCTTCTGCTCAACTGAATCCGGCGCAAAAGAAGTTTGGGCTAAATCTATATAATAATCCAAAAACCACACTGCTTCTTTTACCGCCCGCTCCCAAAGTCCGGGGCTTTTTTTAATTAACTCGTCAGGATCTTTGGCCGCTTGCAGTTTAATAACTTTTAGTTTAAAACCCTGTGGCAGGGCCATCTCCCCTGCCCGGCGGCTCGCCGTTTTACCGGCTTGGTCAGCGTCAAAACAAAATTTTAAATTTTTAGTTAAACGGCCGAGTTGCGCCAGGCCAACTTCCGTTAAAGCCGTACCGCTAACCGCCACTGTATTTTCAAATCCGGCCTGATGCGCGGCAATACAGTCCATTTGGCCTTCCACCAACACGGCCTCATCTTTTTTGCGGATGGAATCTTTGGCAAAATTCAGACCAAATAAAGTTCTGCTTTTGTTGTAAATTGGCGTTTCGGGAGAATTAACGTACTTCGCCGATTTCCCGTCATCGGTGAGGATTCGGGCGGAGAATCCCACCACTTCGCCAAAATAATTAAAAATCGGAAAAGTAATCCGGCCGCGAAAACGGTCATAAACCTGGCCGCGCTCATTTTTTGCCGACACGCCGGCCTTGATCATGTCTGCCTGATTAACTTTTTTTACCAATAAAGCCCGCTCAAGGCTATGAAAATCGTCCGGCGCAAAACCAATTTGCCACCGTTCAATAGTGCCTTTGGTTAAACCGCGATTTATTAAATAGACATAAGCCCGCTCTCCCTGTTGGCTGTTTAACACCTTATGGTAAAACGCGGCCGCAAAGCTGTTTATTCTAAGCAATAAATCTTTCTCGTCCTGTTCATGCTTATTTTCCGGACGGTATGAAGGCAACTTAACTCCGGCTTTGTCCGCCAAAAGTTTAAGCGCGTCGCGAAATTCCAAATTTTCGTACTTGATTACAAACCCAAATACATCCCCGCCCTCGCCGCAGCCAAAGCAATGCCAGATTTGTTTTTGCGGGGAAACGATTAAGGACGGCGTTTTTTCATGGTGAAACGGGCACGGCGCCTTAAAATTGACTCCGGCTTTCTTCAGCGTGATGTAGCCGCCAATAACATCAGCAATATTTAATCTATCTTTGATTTCTTGTAAAACCTGATCAGCCATATATCCTTATTTTAGCCGATAAATCGGCACGCTACAAATCTCGACAAAACTGACCCTTAATGGTAGAATAATGAAGATTTTGGCCATAAGGAAGCGTCGCATAGTGGTCGAGTGCACCGTCTTGGAAAGGCGGCAGCCTATCAAAGGGCTCGAGGGTTCGAATCCCTCCGCTTCCGCCAGATTACCAAATTTGAACCACTTTAAAATAAGGCTTTATGACCCCAAAATTAATAAAGAGTGCCGGGGATTTACAAACCAAACATCGTGCTATATGTGATGGTTTTCTAAGTCAAGCGCTACAAAAAACGGAGAAGGCTAGACCGTTCGTCGAGAAAGCAAAAACTTTTTATACTACCCTCAAGAAAGTCAAGAATATTGAAGGTCTTCTGGCTAACCTTGAATTTCGTAAAGATTTAGCTTCAGCTTGTGGTTTTTCTGATAAGGCTATGGCTAGATTGTCCAGTACTGAATTAAATGGCGCAGTTAAAAAGGTTCTCGGTAAAATTTATAAAGAATCCGGTAAAGAATTTAGAGAAAATATTTTATATAGATATCTTCTGACTAAGGGTGATACCTTGGGAGGGAGTATGCGCAATATTACTGGTGCGTCGGCAGGCACCAAGCTTACTGAGAAAATAATCGAACGACTTTCTAACAAAAAGATCCAGGTTGTAAAAAGTAAAACAGAAAAAATTCAAAGAGTAATTTGGGATGGAAGAACGTTACTTTTTGATGTTAAACCAAAATTAATTGGTAAAAATGTAGATGTCGTTTTGATAAATACCGGAGATGCGACCACTTCGGAGGAAAAATTACTATCTGATAAAAGTAACTACATAGCCTGTGGTGAGTTAAAGGGTGGAATCGACCCAGCAGGAGCGGATGAACATTGGAAAACAGCAAATAGCGCTTTAGGGAGAATTAGAACAGTATTTGGTCGAAAAGTGCCAGCTTTATTTTTTGTGGGAGCGGCAATCGAAGCCGCAATGGCGAAAGAGATCTATAAACAACTTCAAAAAGGTAAACTCGCCCATGGGGCAAATCTTAACGAAGAGGATCAAATAAACGATCTTGTAGATTGGCTTTTAACTCTATAGTTTGCGCCAAACATACACGCATTTTCTCAATTCTTCTCGTCCGTGAGCACCCATTTGTTGGCTACTGTTTCCTTTACCAATAGGCAGCACCCATATTTTTTCAACATCAAAGCCTGCTTTTTGGGCTATGTCTGACAGAATTAAATCAACTGGAATGTTCGCTCCCGCATAACGGACATTGTCATTAACCATGACAAACGGTGCGCCCTTTTTTAATATCCGTGCACTTTCAAAAATTATTAGAGAAGTTTCATAAAAATAATTTTTCACCATTCTCACAATACCAGGATTATTCAGTTCTTTATTATTCTTTTTTTCTTCAAGATACTTGATGATAGCCTGCAATTCTTTTTGCTCCTCAAATGCTTTGCCAGCTTTCTGAAAAGTACTGTGCGAAAAAAGACGATCAAGATTCTGTTTATCCTTGTTCTCAACTGTGCAGGACATCATATCTTGCCGTAGATCTCTGATTTTTTTCTCATCAACATCAAGTAAAGCAAGCTCTAAAGCATAAGTTCTAGTATAATCATAACGATTACAATAAGGCGGCGAAGTCATTAAAAAATCAAACTCGTCGCTTTTTAAATTTGGAAGGATTGTTAAACAAGATCCTTTCAAAATTTCAATATTTCCAGTTTTTTCCTTCGGCTCTTTGGGAAAGTCAAAAAGAACATCTTCTCCTTTTAAATCACTTAAAATATCTTGGAGTTTTTGAATTATGGCTTGATTAAAACCTTTTATTATACCTTTATTAAATTTATTGCCCCCATAACCTCGCCCTGAACGGTAATCCCAACGCAGATACTGGCCATCTTTCCTTGTAAAACTAATCTCTTCTAGTACGCAGAGAAGGACAAAGCGCAATATTCGGCGATAATTTTTATTTTTTACCTGATCAATAGCATTTAAAAATTTGCCTAAGAGATCCTCTGTTGTTTCAGGAAATGCGCCATCCGTAATATTAAGGTGATTGATTTTTCGCCCTCCTTTTTCTCCAATCCACGGTTTATTTTCAATCCATTTCTGTAAAAATTTATTAAGCTTATTGTGATTGTTACTTTCAAAAATAATTTTTCTTACCTCAATAATTTCTGCTCCTATGGGCAAAAGCTCTATCCCAACTGCATCAAGCCCGTGTTCCGCTGAAGCAAAAAGTGATGTTCCACTCCCGGCAAATGGATCAATAATTTTTCCTGATTTAAAATTTAGTTGACTTAGAGCGTAATCAACAAGTGCGGAAGAGTATCCCTCCTTAAATTTATACCAACGATAACCGGGACTTTTCTTGTTAGCTTGAAAACTAACAAGAGTTCTTTTTAGATCCTGATTTACGATAAGCTTGCCCCGAAAGCGGTTTTCGAGCTTTTTATTAAGTTCTTGAATTTTATCCAGTGTTACCACCATGTTATTAATTTTTGTTTGTTTTTCACGGCAATCCTCAAAGTTATAATATAATAGTATACTTTCGTTCACCCATTGTCAACCCCCCCCTTGTGGATAAATAAAACAGCCTCTGCTGAGGCTATTTTATCACTTTTTTTAACTTATTACCACCATTTCTTATCTCCCAATCTTCTCTTCCACTTCCTTAATCTTCAAAGTGCCTTTTAGTACTGTATCGGGGTTTAATGATATTGAATCGATTCCCAAGCCAACCAAGAATTCCCCAAAGTCAGGAAAATCCGAAGGCCCCTGGCCGCAAATGCCGACTTTAAGGCCTCTGGCATGAGCTTCTTTAATTAACATTTCAATTAACTTAAGCACTGATTTGTTGCGCTCGTTGCCAACGTGGGCGATTAATTTACTGTCGCGGTCAAGCCCCAAAGTGCATTGGGTTAAATCGTTGGAGCCGATGGAGAAGCCGTCAAAAATTTCCGCGAATTCGTCTACCTGCAAAATATTGGAGGGAATTTCCGCCATTACCCAAATCTCCATCGGTTCAACCGGCTCGCCATTTTTCTTTTTGGCTCGCTGCTCGGGCGTAATGCGGGAAGTAAGGCCGTTTTTATTAATTTCTTCTATAACTTTCTTACCCTCTTCCGGCGTGCGGCAGAACGGAATCATTACGCTTAAATTCCAAAGACCCATTTCCTCGCGCACCTTTTTAACCGCCTTGCATTCCAAAGCAAACGCGTCCTGGAAATTTGGGTCATAATAGCGGCTCGCTCCGCGCCAGCCGAGCATCGGATTTTCTTCTATCGGTTCATACAATTTGCCGCCAATTAAATTGGCGTATTCGTTGCTCTTAAAATCGCTAAAACGGAGCAATACGTCGTACGGATAAAAAGCGGCAGAAAGCTGAGCCACGCCGTAGGCAAACTTGTCCAAATAATACTGAACCTTATCGCTATAACCAATGGTTAACTCGTCAATTTGTTTTTTGACTGTTTCGTCGGTTAAAGTGTTGTAGTTAATTAAGGCTTTAGGATGGATTTTGATAAAGTTGGAAATGACGAATTCCACGCGGGCGAGTCCTACGCCTTTGTTGGGCGTAAAAGAATGGCTAAAAGCCAATTCCGGGTCTGCGGCAATCATTTTAATGTCTACTTTGGGAGCTTGAAAATTGGTTAGATCCGTGCGGTTAACCTGAAACTTTAAAAGTCCCTCGTAAATTTTTCCCACTTCCCCTTCTGCGCAGGAAACAGTAATTTCCTGGCCGGACTTGAGCACCTGCGTTGCGGTGCCTGTGCCTACCACGGCCGGAATTCCAAGTTCGCGGGACACAATGGCGGCGTGCGAGGTTCTGCCTCCGCTGTTGGTTACAATAGCCGAAGCGATTTTCATAATCGGCTCCCAGTCAGGGTCGGTAATATCAGTAACCAATACTTCGCCTTTTTGAAATTCCGAAATTTGGGTGGCGTCTTTAATAAAGTGGGCTTTGCCCGCGCCGATTTTCGCGCCGACCGCGGCGCCCTGGCAAAGTACCTTGCCTTTTTCCAGCATTACGAATTCTTCCAATACCGTGGCGGACTTTCTGGCCTGCACGGTCTCCGGCCTGGCCTGCACTATAAACAATTCCTGCCTCTCGCCGTCAAACGCCCATTCAATATCCATTGGACGCTGATAATGCTCTTCGATAATTACAGCCCACTTTGAAAGCTTTAATATCTGTTCATCGTTCAGCACAAAACGGTGTCTGTCCTCTGCCGCCACCGGCAACTCCTTGGTAGAGCCGGTACCTTCCGATGCGTAAATTAACTTTTTTTCCTTGCTGCCTAATTTTTTGCTGATGATTGGCTTAAACCCCGTCTTTAAAGTTGGCTTAAAAACTTTATATTCATCCGGCGTCACCACGCCTTTTACCACAAATTCGCCCAAACCCCAGGACGCGTTAATTAATACCAAATCTTTAAAACCGCTTTCCGTATCCAAAGTAAAAATAACCCCGCTGGCGCCTCTGTCCGAACGGGCCATTTTTTGCACCGCGACTGACAGCTTAACCTGGAAGTGGTCAAATTTTTGATCCACGCGGTAAGAAATAGCGCGGTTAGTAAATAAGGAAGCAAACGCTTTTTTAATGGCCTCCAACAATTCATGGTCTCCGCGCACATTTAAATAACTTTCCTGCTGGCCGGCAAAGGAAGCGTCCGGCAAATCTTCGGCCGTGGCGCTTGAGCGAACCGCAACATCTAGTTCATGCGAAGACAAATTTAATTTTTTGCCCAGCTCGGCAAACGCGGATTTAATTTCTTTTTCTAAATCCGCAGGAAAATTGGCCTCTAAAATCAATTGCCTGACTTTTTGCCCCTTATCTTCCAGCTGTTTAATATCGTGGGTATTTAGGTCTGCCAAAATGTCCTTAATTTTCTGGTCCAGCACGTTTTCTTTTATAAAATGCGCGTAAGAAGCGGCTGTTACGGCAAAACCATAAGGCACGGAAATTTGTTCGCCTTTAAAAAGACCGCTTTCGGCCTTGGTTAAATTCTGGTACATTTCTCCCAAATTAGCGTTTTTTCCACCCACCAAATGGACGTCTTCTTTCTTAATTTCATCAAACCACAAAATAAACGCACTATCTCTGTTATCCATATATGATAAAGTATGATAATTATTGTGCTTTGATTATAGCACACATTAAAGCCATTTTAAACCCGGAGCATAACCTCGGATTTTATATCCGCGTTATCAGATTTTTATCTGCGCCCGCCTGCAACGCTATGCGTAACATTGCGGGCAGGTATCTGCGATCAGACTGTCTTTACTTCCACCAAATTTAGGTTCTCTTTTTGGCCCAAAGGCTCGCCCGTTACCACCACAATTTTCTCGCCTCTCTTGGCAAGTTTTTTTGCTCTTACCATCTGCGTCATTTTTTTCATTAAATCTTCGAAATTCTTAAATTCAGGTATGATAGCCCCTTCCACGCCCCAGATCATATTAATTTGCCTTAGAGTTTTTGCCTTGGGGGTAAGCATTAACAAATGCTGATGATACGGCCTTTCGTGCGCCACCTCGCGAGCGGTAAAGCCGCTATCGGTTGCGCCAACAATTACTTTTGCATTGGTATGCATAGCTAAATCGTAAACACCCTCGGCCACGGCCTCAACTTTGGTAACCACTTTGTCGGAAAGATGTTTATGCATCGGTAGAAACGCGCTTTTCTCTGTAGTCTCAATTATCCTGGCCATTTCCGCGACCGCCTTAACCGGGAATTTGCCAAAAGCCGACTCACCGGAAAGCATCACGCAATCAGCTTGGTCAATTACCGCGTTGGCAACATCGCTAACTTCCGCCCTGGTGGGGCGAGGGTTTCGTATCATACTGTCCAGCATTTGCGTGGCCACAATTACGGGTTTTGAGGCCTTGAGGCATTTTTGAATAATGGTTTTTTGGATAATCGGTACCTGGTTTTCCGGCATTTCCACTCCCAAATCCCCGCGCGCGACCATTACGGCATCCGCCTCTCTTAAGACCGAATCAAAATTCTTTACCGCCTCAGGTTTTTCTATTTTGGCAATAATTTTCGGTGGAATTAAATTTTTTGGATTATACTTTAAGATCAATTTTCTTAAATTTTTCACATCCTGGACGTTTCGCACAAAAGACAAAGCTATATAATCAACATCTGCCTTAAGGCCAAACTTTAAGTCCTGGATGTCTTTTTCTCCCAAGATAGGAATTTTTAATTTCGTGCGCGGCAAATTCACGCCTTTATGGGATTGGATTTTGCCCGGGGAAAGCGCAATACAATAAATTTTTCCCCTTGTGATTTTTTCCACTTCCAGTTCAATTAAACCATCCTCAATAAGTATTCTTTGCTTAGGGCGGATAGATTTCATTACGTCCAAATCCAATTTAAAATCCTGGCCAATTATTACAGTCTGTCCGACTTTTACTAAAAGAGGCTGTTTCATTTCCAAAACGCGGATTTTTGGCCCGTGCAAATCCTGGATAATGGTGATTGTGGTATTCAACTTTTTAGCCACGCTGCGAATATTGTGGATAAGCAAAGCATGGTTTTCGTGGTCACCGTGGGAAAAATTAAGCCGCGCCACGTTCATCCCCGCCTTAACCATTTCGGTTAAAGTTTTAATGGATTGGGAAGTGGGCCCAAGCGTGCAGACAATTTTTGTCTTTTTCATAAATTTGGAGAATTAGAGAACTAGAAAATTAGTGAGTTAGGTTTTCAGATTTTTAAATTTCAATTTGATAATTAATGCGCTAAGTATTTTTTCACTTCACTTATTAAATTAAAGGCTTCGTTGATCTTTACCAAACAACCAATTCCTTATAGGTTTTTATCTTTGGCATAAATCTAATTCTCTGACTAGCTAATTCTCTATTTCTCTCTTATTTACTCCCACTGTTTCCCTAATAAAAAAATCAACCCCATCGGACTCAATCATGCAATAACCGGTATTTTCAATTGAGCCGGCCGGCAGTTCATCGTAATTAGCAAAGCCCAAATGCATTAGCATCGCCCGCATAATTGAGCCGTGCACCACCACGCAAATCGTTTGGCCCAAATAGGTTACGGCTACTTCTCTTAAAAAGGTCATCAGCCTCCAGGCAATGTCATCATCACTCTCATAGCCGTAATTCATTTTGGAAGCGCGCTTGCCTTCTTCCGTCAGTGTTTTACGCCACTCTATCATATGCCTGCTCTCTTCCATCACCTCTTTGGTCGGTCGGCCTTCCCAATCCCCGAAACACCTTTCGCGAATTAACCTGGCAGTATTGACTGCCAACTTCCTGTCAGCCGCAATAACTTCCGCCGTCCGCTTTGCTCTAACAAGATCGGAAGAAAATATGGCGTCAAAATGGATGTGTTTTAAGGTCTCCGCGCGCTCTTTGGCCTGTTTTTCGCCCACAGGCGTCAACGGACTGTCAAAATGCCCGGAAACTATTTCTTGTTCGTTAGCTTCTGTCTGGCCGTGCCTGACAATGTAAAATTTAGTATAATTTTCAGATTTTTGCATCTGTTTTATTATAGCAGAAATGTTAAAACAAACTAGTTTGCTTGGGCTTTTTTAATAACTTTTCCCTCTCTGCCTCGCTAAAAACCCCACACCAATTATTATCAATTAATTTGAACAACTTAATTATTAAAATAGGCTCCTTTGGGTGTTTGGACGAGAATTGGTGTTGGGGTAAATATGGATTTTTCCAAACACGCCGTCATACCCGCCTTCCACATGCGCATTGCCTTGCCTAACTCTTATAACCGCTTCCGCAATTTCTTTATTTCCTAATTTCTCAATTTCCTCTTTGGTTAAATCTAATAATATACCAAACTCTGTGTTCCGACCCGCCGATTCACCGACCCGCCGATTCACCATTTGCTCATACATCTCCATAACCTTCTTGCTCTGCGTGCCAACTTCCAAAACATCCGCGATTACCTCTTCCAACGGAATTACGCTTTTAAAAGGAATTGAGCGGGGCGGAACCAAACCGTACGCCCGATCAGCCAAATCTTCCACGCGGTTTAAAACACCAACCAAAAGTTTTTTTCCGCATACCGGGCATACGCCGCCCAATTTTTTGGTTTGCTGGGGCAAGCAACTGAATTTGCAATCCCTGTGCCCGTCTAAATGATATTTCCCCTCTTCGGGGAAAAATTCAATAGTGAATAAAAACCTTTTCGGGTCTTTGCTGTAAAGCGCGGCTATTATTTCCGCATACGATAATTTGTTTTCATCAATTTCCAGCACGTTCGCTTCCCTGCCTAACTTTCTTAAGCTATGCGCGTCGGAATTGGAAGTTAGGGAATATTTATCAAGGTTCGATATCTGCCAATTCATCTTCGGGTCGCTTGATAAACCGGTTTCAATGGCCTTAATGTACTTGGCTTGGTTGCCAAAAGCCTCCTCAATGGAATTAAAACCCGACAGACTGCCAAACACTCCAAAGTGCGGCGTCCAGGCATGAGCGGGAACGACTTCGGCGCGCTCTGATGAATCTTTAACTATCTTAACTAAATCATCGCAGTGTATTCCCATAATCGGCCGGCCATCTGCCTTTAGATTCGCCCCGCGCTTTTCCAGCCCCGCGATAATTTTATCCACCGCCGCAAAATCCGGCGCCCAAATCATATTGTGCACGCGACGCACTTTGTCGCCCTGTTTGTAGATACTTGATACTTCCGCCGTCAACATAAACCTGGCAGAGGGGACACCTCTGGAAAGAGGTGCCCCCTCTGCTCCACGCAACTGATAAAGTCCGGGACTGGTTTCCTCCAAAGCTTCTTTCAATTCCAAAAGCCATTTTGGATGCGTAAAATCCCCAGTGCCAATAACACTAATGCCTTTTTTGTCAGACCAAGCGCCTATATTTTTTGGCGTTAACTCCTGTGAACATGCACGGCTGTATTTTGAATGTATTTGTAAATCAGCAATGATACGCATCATATTAGTTAACAATTAATTTCTACTTTATTTCTATTAATTTCCATTTATTTCCTGAAATTCATTGAAATTAGCTCGTCTTCCAAACTCGCGAAATAAATAGAAATTGGAACGCTAACTACTACCATTATATCACTTTTTCCTGTATAATAAACGTTATGAATAAGCCTGATAAATACCTAAAGATAGCGATAAAAGCCGCTAAGCAAAGCGGCAAAATTTTTGTCCGCCATTTTGGCAAAATCAAAGACTACAAGCAAAAAAACAACGACCCGCGCAACTTGGTTACGGCCATAGATTTAAAAATTGAAAAAAATATTAAGGCGTGCATCCACCGCCACTTTCCCGATCATCAACTTATGGGCGAAGAATTCGGTTGGCAAACGTCTGCAAAAAAAACCGGATTTAAATGGTACATTGATCCAATTGACGGCACCTCCAACTATATTCAAGGACTTCCTTTAGCTTGTATTTCCATAGCCTTGTGGGATGAATTCGGGCCCTTAGTAGCCGTAGTTTACAATCCGCTATTAAAACAGGTCTATACGGCCCAAAGGGGCAAGGGCGCGTATTTAAACGGCAAAAAAATAAAAGTTTCAAAAGTTAAAAGTTTCTCAGGCGCGTTTGGCTCCATTGGCTGGGTGGAACGTTCAAACGGCGTTAAACTTTTTGCCAAAATTATTCGCGTTTGCCGCAAAGTCAGAGGCCTGGCCACAAGCGCGCTTCAAACCTGTATGGTCGGCAACGGAATTTTAGATTTTTACGTAACACGAGATTTACACATTTGGGATTTTGCCGCGGCCATATTGATTGTTAAGGAAGCCGGCGGCCAGGTCACCGATTTTCAAGGACGGTCCTTAACTGAAAACAGCAGCGGCATTGTGGCAAGCAACGGCAAATTCCATAATGAGATATTAAAAACTATCAAATAACAGCTAGCGACAAATCTTAACAATAATGCCCATTGCGCAGCGCAATGGGCATTATTGTATTTTTGTCATTCTTTTAATTTTTGTCATTTTTGGCAATGACTCTTGCCATATGCTCTAAAACATACACCATCTGCTGCACATACCCCCATTCGTTATCGTACCAGGCCAAAAGCGATAGCAAATTGCCGTCAATTACATCGGTGGAAAGCAAATCCACAATCGCGCCATTGGGGTTGCCGCGAAAGTCGGAAGATACCAGCGGCAAATTACAAACCGCCAAATGTTTTTTTAATTCCCCGCCTGCGGCTTTTTCAAACGCCTTATTAACCGCCTCTTTGGTGGTTTTTTTCTTTAAAACCGCCGTCAAACAAACAATAGAAGGGTTTAAGGCCGGCACGCGCAGGGAAATTGCGGACATTTTTCCCTTTAAATGCGGATATAATTTCGTAATGGTTTTACTCACACCCGAAGTGGTGGGAATAATAGACTGGCTGGCCGTGCGCGCCCTTCTTAAATCTTTATGAGAATTATCCAAAATGCTTTGGTCGGAAGTAAAAGCGTGAACCGTGTTAATAAAACCCTGTTTTACGCCAAAATTTTCTTCCAAAACTTTGGTTACCAAAGTGGAGCAGACAGTCGTACAGGAAGCGGCGGAAACAATTTTATGCTCCGCCGGCTTAAAAGTATTATGATTAGCCTTAATTACAAAAGTGGCATCCGGATCATCCATAGGCGCGGTGGCCAGCATAAACTTGGCGCCATCATTTAAATGTTTAACCGCTTTTTCCCGCTTGGTGTAAATTCCGGTTGCGTCAACCACAATATCCACACCCATTTTTTTCCACGGCAACCTTCCGTCGTCGCTTGCCGAAACATAAGGAATGGATACATTATCAATCATCAGCTTATTATTTTTCACCCTCACATCCTTGTCCCAAATGCCGTAAGTGGTATCGTACTTAAGCAAATGCGCGTAGGTTTCAAGGCCGCTCCTGCTGTGCGCGCCGACAATTTGAAAATTTGGATTATTATATGCAATACGCAAAAAAATCCGGCCAATTCGCCCAAGGCCGTTAAGGACAACTTTAATTTTTTGTTTGGAGGATGATTTTGCCATAGTTAGTCTAAAAAATTTAATTATAAATTGATACTGAAATTAAAAAATTATTTTTACCCTGCCCTAATTTCCCAATTTCTAATTTCTACTAATTTCTTTGACTGCTTGCTTATACGCCGCGCTGCTGGAAATATCCAGCCATAAGCCCTCGTACGGATAACCAAAAAGCTTGCCTTCCTGAGCCAGCCTTGGAAACACATCGCTTTCCAATTTGCTTGATTTTGCATCTATAAATTTAAAAATTTCCGGTTCTACCATATATAAACCCGCGTTGACCAGACGGGAAAAAGTTTTGGGGTTCTGGGGTTTTTCTTCAAATTCTACAACTCGGTTGCCCTGTAGCCTCGCCAGTCCCCACAAATTTACCGCTTCGGTGCTGGTTAAAGCCATTGTGCAAGTTGCAGATTTTTGGCTTCTATGAAATTCCACCAAATCTCCATAGTCAATGTCGGAAAGCACATCTCCGTACAGCAGCAAAAACGGGCCATCCAAAAACTGCCGGGCCTGCGATACCGGCTGGGAATTGCCCTGATTTTTTTTATCCTGAATAATGTAAGTTATATTCAAACCCATTTTGGAACCGTCGCCAAAATAATCTTCAATAATGTTGCCGCCCTCGCCCACGGAAATATACACGTCCGTAAGCTTGGCCGATTTTAACCGCTGCAGTGTTTGCTCGAGTAGCGGCTTGCCCGCGATTTTTACCATAGCTTTTGGCAAAGCCTTTTTTTCTGATTCAAAGTAGACCGGTTTGCCGCCGGCTAAAATTAAAACCTTCACGGTCTTATGCCCCAATGAGCGCGACAAAAAATACTCAATCGCGTGGCTACGGTTTCTTAAGCGATCTCCATCCACCTCGGCGTCTAGGGCTTTAAGCAAGTCGGAGCGGAGTGTAATTGTAAGGCGTTCTCTATTCATAAAGCTACAAAACTACAAATTTAGATGCACTACGAATGACTACAAATATTCCAAATTTCCGTAGGTATCTGTAGTGTTCCCGCTGTAGTGTCTTTAGTATGATAATATCATATATTTAAAATCTTGTAAAAATGAAAGCGGGGCGGTCGGCTGTGGGTTTGATGCCACTGCCGCCGCCCGCTTTTGCTTGGTTGAAAGGAGAATGAACTCATCCGCGGGCCCTTGGACCGGCGGAGGAGGTGTGGGCGTGGTTAGCCCTAGAGATAGTCGCACGCCCGAATCGGCGTCGGTGCTGGGACATCAGCAGTCTTCATAACTTCACAGACTGCCGCGCAGGCGCCCCTGGTTACCCGGTCGGGTTCCCGCAGACACCAACGGACCCGGCCCTCTTTGCCGAAGATGGTTCCCGGCCGCACCGTGTAACCGCGCTTGGCCAGTTCACGGGCGAAGTCCTCGCTGTTGCCTGGGACTTGGAACCAGAGGAACATGCCGCCCTGCGGCACGAAGACCTCTTTCAAACCGGCCTTGTGAAGCAAGGACACGGTCAGCTCAGCGCGATGCAAGTAGACTCGGGCCAACTTCTTGGTCGGAAAACGACGACACCACCGACGCGCGGTGGCATAGGCCAACTGCGCGGGGACATTACCACCCTCGCTATACAAGCACTTGGCCTTGGTGATAGACGCAATCCGCTCCGGACTGGAAATAACCACACCGACCTTCCAGCCAGCGCCAGCGAAAGCCTTAGAAGCGGACTTTGTAATTACAATCCAAGGCAAGTACTCCAGAATGTCCTTGACATCGAAGACGCTCGTGACCGGTCCGTGATAGACCAATTCACGATACGCTTCGTCAAAAACAACCAAGACGTTATGTTCCTTGGCCATGCGAAGAATTTCGCGATAGACATCTACCTCGCAAGGCAACCAGACGGGATTGTCTAGACAGAAAATCACCGCGGAAATGCCGTGCCCAGATTGCCGAAGCAGTTCTCTGACGCGGAGGGCGAAGTTCTTGGCCGAGATCAGCGGAACGAACAGGGGTTCGCACCCCTGCGCCTTGATCGCGTCAAGATGGCCAGGGTAGTAAGGCTGTGGCAGAACCACCTTCCCGCCTTCGGGAAGAGCGAAGATGCAAGCGCTGCGCGAACCTTCAGTGATGGTGATGTTCGCGTTGGGATCAAGACCAATCCCGTAGGTCGCCCGATGCCAGTCGGCTTCGGCTTGGCGAGTCTCATCCATGCCATTCTGGAGGCCGTACCCGTGCTTCTTACTAAACGGGTTAATGAGCTCCCAGATATAGCGTAGGATGGCCAGCCAAGGCGGCATATCGTTGGGGCTTCCTAGGCCGAAGTCCCCCTTGACTCCACCGGCCTCAGCGGCCAGCAGAGCCAGTTCTTTCACGATCCCGTTTCCGTTTCTCAAGGTTTTTCTCCTTTTCAAACTTCATCACCCCTCCTCTTGGATTGGGGTGTCCTTGCCTTGATGTCTTGGGATAGAACCAAGGCAAGGCGCGGATTTTAAACCTTAAAAATTTCAGGCCTAAAATCCGCCGGCAAGGACACCTAATGTGCGTTGCTCTGATATTGTTTGATACCAGCAGCAAATTTTATAATTCAATTTTTTAAATCATAAAACCTGTTACCGTTATTATGATGCGGACATCATCTGAAAAGTCGTAAACCGCGAGGTTTGCCAACTAAACAAACAAGTGTCCGCATGCGATGGGTTGAGGGAGGGACTTTTGGAGCCCCTTATCTTTTGAACAGCGGTTAAGAAAGCGGATGTAAAACATCTTTATAGTCCGCTTTGCGCCGCGGACACGCCCCCTATCTGCTTTCTCAAAAGCATCTGCCCGAATTTCACGGACACCCCCAAACTTATTGCCTCCTTGATGCTAAAGGCAGAGGCGGAGTCCCATCCGCCTTAGGCGGATTGGGCCCCACATCTGCCTTAAATTTTGATGTTGATTTTTACTCATCATCACCCCTTTTTCTCATCCGTATGATAGCATCATACTATATCATAATATACTTAGTCAACCCAGTAGAATCAGATTACAATTTTCTCTTATTCAAGCCTTAAATGACCAAATTACCTACTATCTATTATGAAGGTTATGCACAAAATAATTTGCAATCTAGCTCTACTGGGTCAAACAAAAAATCTCCTCTTATTTAAAAGGAGTGAGTGTATGATATCCACTCTACTAAACTACAAAATTGACCCTCTACGAATGACTACCAAATTTGTAGTCATTGGTAGATTCGTATTTATTCGTAGTTTTGTAGTAATTTTTCAGCAACAATCAGATCCTCTCTACTGTTTATGCCGATAATTTCTTTTGGCTCCACCATTAAACTGCGCGCCTTTAACCCCTGGCTTACGGCCAAACCAACAATGTCGGTTAAATAATACTCCTGCTGCTTATTTTTATTTTCAATCTTAGATAAATTTTCCCAGAGCCATTTGGTATTAAACATATAAATGCCGGGGTTAACTTCTTTTATCTTTTTCTGGCCAGCGCTGGCATCTTTAAACTCCACCACTCCGGCAATTTGGTGGTAAGTGTCCCGCACTATCCGGCCAAAGTGTTCCAGCGATGTATACACTCCCCTAAAGTTAGGCACTTGGGCAGTAAGCATGGTAATGGCCGCGCCGGTTTTAAAATGCATGCTTATTAATTCCTTTAAACTGCCTGATTTTATAAACGGCATATCGCCGTAAAGCACCAAAATATTTTCCGCCTTAATCTTTCGCTTGGCGGAAAACAACGCATGCGCTGTGCCTAACTGTTCATCCTGATAGGCATATAAATAATCGTCCCCCACCACGCCTTTGACCTTGTCCGCACCAAAACCCACCACTACCACGGGCTTAATTAGTTGATTGATTTTTTCTATTTCGTGCAAAACGTAAAAAATCAGCGGTTTGTTTTTAAGCATTACCAAAACCTTTGGGATGTTTCCACCCATTCTGGTACCCTTCCCGGCCGCGAGAATTACGATTTGATTCCTCATATTATTTAAGATTCATACGAAACTCAAACCCGTATTTTTTAAAGCCAAAACGTTCATAAAAAGTATGGATTTGCGTCCGAAAAGTCCTGCTCGTACCGATTAATTTATAGCACCTGCGCTTTTTAGCTTCTGAAATTAAAGCTAAAATCAATTTCTTGCCCAGCCCTTGGCTTCTATAAGTTTCTACCACGAACAAATCCTCCATAAGCCCGTAGGGACGCTTATGCAGGCCGTTTTGGATGATATACAAAAAGGCTCTGCCGACAACTTTTTTGCCGTCTTTAATTTCCATCTTTATAGCCTTGCTGGGCTTAACTGATTTTTTGATTGGATAATTCATAAACTAATTCAGCTAATTTTTTTGAGTCATGGCGCAAAAAGCTCCTTTTTAGCACATCGCCCTTAACTTTTTTTGCTTCTTGTTTTAATAATAAATTTTCTAGAATGATATTGACTCCTGCGGCTTTCAGGCGGTCTTTATCTAATTGTACCATTTCACTCTTGCTATCGCGATATTTCCTTACAAGATTTTGCGGAGGAATCTGTTTATTAAAAATCGCATAATTCAAATTTGGCACATATTCCAAAACGCTGAAAATAAAATCCGATGCCTGAAAACCGTTGGTTTGCCCGTCTTTAGTCATTAAATTGCCAATAAATACTTTTGTTGCCTTTGATTTTAAAACAGCCTGGCCAATACCCGGAGCTACCAAGTTCGGCAAAACGCTGGTATATAAATCCC
The DNA here is from genome assembly GCA_021791515.1 of bacterium. Taxonomy (GTDB): domain Bacteria; phylum Patescibacteriota; class Doudnabacteria; order UBA920; family UBA920; genus PALSA-1336. The sequence goes on from JAJYWK010000046.1 coordinate 29,454, forward strand.
CTGGGCCAAAAACAAGCAGGTCGGCATTTTTTATGGCCAAAACCGCCTTGCGGTTAAATTTGGCTGACATTAACTGAATGGATTTGATTGGTGAAAATTTTCCTTTCCTAGGACTGTCCACCAAATGTTCGCCGATAATTTTTCTACCATCTTGTAACTTTGCAACCAAAACAGCAGAGCTTAATGTGGCAGGAAAAATTTCCGCCTGCACACCCAATAGCTTTTTTGCAATTTCTATTGGCTCTTCCACACTGCCCGTTATTTTTTGCAAATTAGCCAAAAATAAATTCGCCGCGGTGTGACCCTTTAATTCCCCTTTTGCAAAACGGTATTTAAAAAAATTTTTCCAATAGCCTTCCTCTGCCAAAGCCGCCAGACATTGGCGGATATCACTAAACGGAAAAGCCTTTAGCTCTCGTCTCAAACGCCCGTTACTGCCGCCGTCATCCCAAGATGAAACTATTACCGACAGTTTAACCGGATACTTTTTTAAGCCTTTAAGTAAAGTGGAAACTCCGGTGCCGCCACCGAGAATTACAATGCGTTTCATTTTAGCAATAAGCCGTAAGCTATAAGCAATAAGCACTTACTGCTTACTGCTGTTTGCTTACTGCTACTTAATTATTTCCATTTCTTTGCCCACTTCTTCAAACGCCTTAACCGCTTTATCCATTTGTTCTTTGGTATGCGCCGCGGAGATTTGCACTCTTATGCGCGCTTTGCCTTTGGGCACCACCGGATAAGTAAACCCGCGCACGTAAATTCCTTTGGCAAAAAGTGCTTTGGCCATTTCTTGGGCCAGCTTTTCTTCCATTAGCATAACCGGGGTAATCGCGTGTATTGCCCTGCCCGCCATCGGCTGCGCCTCAGGCGCTGGCAGGCGGGCGTCACCGCCCAAAACAAAACCCAATTTTTCCATGGCTGATCTAAAATAATTTGTGTTCTCCACCAGTTGTTTTCTATTTTGATCGAATTTTTCGTCATAATTTTGTAAAACGAAAAGTGCCGCATTGGCTATGGCCGGCGGCAAACTGTTGGAAAAAAGCGTGGTGCGGCTGCGCTGATGAAGAACCTGGATAATTTCTTTTTTCCCGGCAGTAAAGCCGCCGCCGGCCCCGCCTAAGGCTTTACCAAAAGTTGATGTTAAAATATCCACGCGATCCATTAGTCCTTCTACGCTTCCCCGGCCATGTTTGCCTAACACACCGCTTCCGTGCGAATCATCTACCATAACCATTGCGCCATATTTTTCCGCTAAATCGCAAATTTGCTCAACCTTGGCGGTTATGCCATCCATGCTAAATACACCGTCTGTCGCAATAAGCATTCTTGGTGAACGTGATGGTTTGCCTTCCGCGTTAGTCGGCGTTGAATCCGCGTTAGTCCGCGAGCTAAATACTTTTAGCTGCGCCTCCAAATCTGCCATATCGGAATTCTTATACCGAAAACGTTCGGCTTTGCACAAGCGAATTCCATCTATGATGCTGGCGTGATTAAGTTCATCGCTAAACACCGCGTCTCCTTCTTTTAAAATAGTTTCAAACAAACCGGTATTGGCATCAAAACAGGAAGTGTAAGTAATGGCATCCTCTGTACCAAAAAATTTGCAAATTTCGCTTTCCAAATCTTTGTGGATGGTGGATGTGCCCACGATGAATCTTACTGATGCCTCACCGAAGCCGTACTTATCCACGCCTTCTTTGGCGGCCTTTGCTAATTCATCACTTGATGCCAAACCCAAATAATTGTTCGCGCAAAAATTGAGTAAACGCCTACTTTGTTGATGGGAACCATCCTGATGGTTCCCATCAAGCATGCTAATCTCCGTCCCCTGCTTCCCCTCCATTACCCCCACCTCTTTCCACATCCCGCTGTCCTTAATTTCCTTGAGTTCGCCTGCAAATTGTTGTTGATAATTTTTGTACATAAAGTTAACACGGACACTACGGATTGATCACGGAACTACTGATTACTACTGATACACACTGTTCATCGGCATCCGTAGATATCCGTTGTTCCGTGTATCATCAGTAGATCCGTGTTAATAATTAAAACTTAATTATAAACTTCGGATGCTCTTTAAGCATTTCTTCAAATTTTTCTTTGGAATAATCTTTAATATCCAAAATTGTGCCTTTGCCGTTGTTAAGTAAAACAGTCCACAATTTTTCCGCCACTTGATTAGACTTATCTTCAAAAAGTTTTTTGGTAATTTCCCATGTGCCCCAAATCTGCCGGCCGGCGACGCAATACATAGTAATACCCTTCATTACTAGTTTATTAAAATCTTCAAAAACAAAATCGCCGTTTTTGAGGCCGAACAAAATAACTTCGCCGCCGCGGCGTACAGAGGCAATGGCGTTGTTCACCGAATCGTTAAACCCGGCCATTTCAAACGTTACATCCACACCAAGGCCATTAGTTAACTTCATAATTTGATCTACAACCTCTTGATTATGAGCGTAAGACTTAACCTCACCTAATCTCTCCTTTGCAAGGAGAGGAATGTTCTTATTTCCCTCCTTGTCTAAGGAGGGATTAAGGGAGGTTAATTTGATCAAATAATCAACGCCAAGTTTTTTCCCCATTTCAATCGCTTTATCGCTCGGTTCAATTCCGATAATGGTTTTAGCGCCAAGTCCGCGGGCAATGAGCACCAAGAACGAGGCAATAGGCCCCAGGCCAAAAATTGCCACGGTTTTGCCTTTCAAATCCACTTTACTGGCCGCGTGCACAGCATTGCCGAATGGCTCGTGCAAAACCGCCACCTCGGGACGGATTTTATTCATATCCACTTTCCAGGCGACCTGCGCCGGCACTTTGGCGTATTCGGCAAAACCACCGTCTACGGAAATACCAAGAATTTTTTCGTTAGTACAAACATTTTTCTGTCCGTTCAAACATTGAAAACATTCATTGCAAACCACGTGGCTTTCGCAAGCAACAAAATCTCCAATTTCAATATCCTTTACATTTAATCCTTTATCCTTTACTTGCCCAAAAAATTCATGGCCAAGCTGGCGATAGGTTTTATTTTCTTTGTCGATAGATGATAATATTTGCTCTTTAAACGCCTGCCGATTCCAAATTCCCTTATCCGTCCCGCACACGCCGGCATAGTGGACTTTAAGAATGATTTTATCTTCATCCCCTTCACCCAAAACCGGCTCGGGAATATCCACGAGCTCAAAACCCTTACTTGTTTCCCAGTCATATTTACTTTTATCAAATACCAAAGCTTTCATAATATTCTTATATCTTAATTCTTAAATTACTCTACCGTCACGCTTTTTGCCAAATTCCTGGGCCGGTCGACATCGCGGCCAAGGGCAACTGCCATATGATAGGCAAATAACTGTAGTGGTATGGTGTTAAGCAGCGGTTCTAAAAGTTCCATAGTGTCCGGCACATAAATAATATCGCTGGCCACCTCTTTAGCTTCCTCGTCGCCAACAGTAGCAATTATTAAAGTTCTGGCGCCGCGGGCACGGACTTCCTGGATACTGCTTTTCATTTTTTCATACAACTGGTCCTTGCTTAAAACGGCAACCACCGGCACATCACTACTTACCAAAGCAAGCGGCCCATGCTTTAATTCTCCTCCGGCAAAACCTTCGGCGTGAATGTAAGAAATTTCTTTTAATTTTAACGCGCCTTCTAAAGCCACCGGAAAATTAACTCCCCTGCCTAAAAATAAAACGTCTTTGTAATTTTTACAATCTTCCGCGATTTTCTTTATTGCATCATTTTGCTTAAGTACCAAATTCATTTTTTCCGGAATTTCTAACAATGCCTGAAGCACCCTTTGCCCTGTGGCCAAAGATGTATGTTTGAGCCGTCCAAATTCCAAAGCATACAAAATTAGTACAGCTACCATGTTGGTATAAGCTTTGGTGGAAGCCACTGCCAGTTCGGGACCCGCGTGAATGTAGGTGCCTGCTCCGGTTTCCCGGGCAATGGTACTGCCTACCACATTCACAATCCCGCGAACAAACGCGCCTTTTCTTTTTGCCTCCCTCGCGGCCATTAAAGTATCGGCGGTTTCGCCGCTTTGCGAAATTACAAACACCAAAGTATTTTTATTTACAATCGGGTCGCGGTAGCGGAATTCAGAAGAATAATCAACTTCCACTGGCAAATTTGCAAGGCGTTCAAAAGCATATTTGCCAACTAAACCAGCATACCTGGCCGTGCCTTCGGCAATTATGCACACACGCTTAATCTCCCGCATTTGTTCATGCGTCATATTTAGCCCGCCTAAAACCGCCGTGCCTTCATCCATATTCAAACGGCCGCGTAATGCATCTTCAAACACCATTGGCTGGTCAAAAATTTCCTTAAGCATAAAATCCGCGTAGCCCCCTTTTTGCGCTTTGGCCTGATCCCAATCAATATTGCTAAGAACTTTCGCAACTAATTCATTATTTAAATTTGAAATCTTTGGTGTCCCTAAATCTATCACGGCAATTTCACCATCATCTAAGAACGCCATTCTTTTTGTAAACGGTAATATCGGCGTGGCATCACTCGCTATATAATTCTCTCCCTCCCCATAACCGATAACTAAAGGACTCCCCAATCTTGCTGCTACTAATTCAAACGGGTTATCTTTATGCATAACAACCAAACCATACGTACCCCTGACTTGTAAAAGCGCGGCTCTCACTGCATCGCGCAGAATATCAGACGCACCCGGTTTCATACCCGAACGCTCCAAATTTTTATACTCCTGATATATTAAACATCCCAAAACTTCCGTATCGGTCTCTGATTCAAATTTTACAGATTGCTTTTCTAATTTAATTTTTAGCTCCCGATAATTTTCAATAATCCCATTGTGAACCACGGCCAATTTACCGTCTACAATATGAGGATGGGCGTTAAATTCCGTTACTCCCCCGTGAGTGGCCCAGCGGGTGTGGGCAATACCAACGGTGCCTTGGATTTTCTTTTCCCCGATCTTCTGCGTAAGCTTATCCACCTTACCCACCTCACGAACGCGATCGATTGCCCCATTATCCAAAACCGCCACGCCTGCGCTGTCGTAGCCTCTATACTCCAAATCCCTCAATCCCTGAAGCAGGATTGGGAGGGCTTGTTTTTTACCAATGTAACCGACGATTCCGCACATAATGTATTCGAAAATATCATCCGAAACTACGAAATGTTATACGAAAAAACTTTTCGTAGTCTTTTCGCAGTTTCGCATATGTTTCGCAGTTTCGCATTATTTATAATTTTGACCAATTAAACTCAAACACTCTCTTCTGAGTCTGATAAATTGCCTCGTTTTGTATAAGCACGCCAACCGGATTTTCCTTGTCGTCCAAGCTAATATGCGCAACCTTACCGGCGTAAATTATTTCATGGGTGGATTTGACCGCCTTGCCGGCCGTGGGCATGGATTTTCTTTCATCCAGCCCGGCCAATTGCCCGCCTTCACCCAAGGAAATAATTTTTACGCTAATGTTTTTGGCAATTCTTTTCTTGCTAAAATCCGGCATATCGGCATAAACGCTTTTTCTGTCTTCCGCCGTGGAAGAAGAATACAGATAATATTCTTTTTCCGCTGATTTTGAAGTACAAGCCAGTACATCTTCCAAAATTTGCTTTATGCCCTTGGCTCCTTCATATAGTTTGACGCTTGGCTTGCCGCCTTGTTTTTCAAATAGAGTTTTTATTAAAGGCAAACTTTGTTCAATATGCCCCCGCACTTCGTCTAAATCTTCTTTTTTTTGATCTATTGCGGATAATAATTTCTCCGGCGGCTCAGCAATAAAATATTGCTTGCTTTCCTTGTTGTAATAGGAAACAATGCCAATACCGATTAAAGATTTTAAAATATCATAAGAAGTGCCGCGATTAACTTTGGATTTAGCTGATATCTCACGGACTGATGATGGCCCCAGTTCCACCAAAGCCAAATAGACGGCAATTTCCTTTTCGCTAAGGCCGAAGTTTTTAAGAATGATTTCTATTTGCATAATAATCTCTTGCGGCGTCATTCCGAGGAGTGTAGCCGACGAGGAATCTCTTAAAGTTTGTTAATTATCAACCGATAAGGGATCCCTCGTCCGCCTTCGGCGGACTCGGGATGACAAAAAGAATATATATGCAAGTGTAAACGAATATATTCTTTTTGTCAACCTTTTTTCTACAAAATTGTGGATAAATAAAAATATCCCTTATTTAAGGGATATTTAATCTCAAAAATTAAATAAAAAAGCCTACACTTTTTTATAAATATAGATTTCGTGAGCTTTGGGCAAAAAGTACTTTTCCATATACTTCATATTTGGAAACGGAAAATCGCGAATTATGGCAATACTGCCGGGCTTCATTTCTTTCTTAAACTTCTCCTCAATCCTGCCCATTAATGGTGGATATAAATAGCAGTAGATGATGTTAGCTTTGGACCAGTCTTCTTTAAAAAAATCCCGATTTTTAAATTTTATTTTCCTATTGCCTATTGCCTGTTGCCTGATTTTCGAAAACAAGACAGTCCACCAGCTGAGCTCAAATCCCACACAGGTTGCGCCGGTAAGTTTACTTACCAAAAATACCACCTTGCCGTTGCCGCTGCCTAAATCGTAAAAAACGTCACTCGATTTAATTCCGAGTTTATTTACAATAAATTCTATATCCCCCGCATGCGTAGGCACAAACGGCACCCGAGTCCGCGCAAAAGCAACAAATTCGCTGGAAATTACAAATAACAAAAGCAGGGTTAACAGTAAAAAGAAGAACAAGATTGTTATTGTCATACAAATATTATAGCATATGAAAAACTCTCCAATTACGGAGAGTTTTTCATAAACGGGCGACTACCTACCCCGTTACCAGTCGCTCCGACGTACGTCGGCTCCGCTACGGGGTTTGCAAAAGATTGGCAAAAGAAAAACCTCCCTGGTTTAGGAAGGTTAATCATTATCGGGCGACTACCTACTTTTGCGAAGTAAAAACTTCACTATCATTGGCCCAGGCTGTTTTGACTTCTGAGTTCGGGAAGGGATCAGGTCGGACCCAGCCGGAAATGCCACCCTTCGTCGCACTTTATTTCGCTTGTTCATTTTTGGCTTAAGCCAAAAATTCACTAGCTTCATAAAGTACTCCTCTTCCCCAAAAATCCGTGCTCACCACCCTTCGGGTGGTTGCGCTCCTGATTTTCGGGGGCCCCACTAAACAATAAAGGGCGACGAAGGATGCACTGCCTAAATTTTTAACGTACTCCTCTTCCCCAAAAATCAGTGCTCGTCCCGCCTTCGGTGGGACCGCGCTCCTAATTTTTGGGGGGCCCCTTGGAATGAAATACGACGAGGGGGAACTTCGCCATTAAGGTCTTAATGCGTATACCGTGCCTTGGGTTAATACCAAGAAACCCAACGTTACCGCCAAGATTACCAGCAGTAAAAATAGAACCTTAAAATGGGATTTAAACATTGTATGTACTAAGTTAATGCGACTCTACTTATATTACTATAATAAGTCACAAATTGCTAGTCAATTTACCCGCCTAAATTTCCTCACGGAAATTTTGGTGGGTTAAGATAAAGAATAAAATTTTCGGTTGATTAGTACTGCTCAGCTGAACACATTACTGTGCTTACACCTGCAGCCTATATGCTAGCTTGTAGCTTGTAGTTGGTAGCTTGTAGCATTGCTGCTACTAACTACTTCCTACTTACTACCAGCTAGATTGATACGGGGTAGTCTTCCCCGAACCTATATTCAGACTTGCGTCTGAAAACGAAATCTAGTTTTGTGGACGGCTTCACGCTTATATGCATTCAGCGCTTATCCAAACTATACCTAGCTACCCCGCCATGCCCTAGACAGGACAACGGGTACACCAGAGGTATATACATCTCGGTCCTCTCGTCACTTATTCTTCTGTCGCCAGAAGCGCAGACTATATCTTCATCCTATCTTATACCTTAGCTCGTCCGCCAATGGCGGACGGACATAGTATTTTATTAATGATAGGCGTCGGCGTATTATTCCAATATAATAATTGGAATCTCCCCTTTCGGGTCAGTCGTTACGGGGTCAAACCTAAAACTTTAAATAATTCAGTTGCGGTCTTCTTTTTCCGGGTTACGTAGTTATTATTTTGAATTATTACTATACAGCTTATAATTTCTTTCAGTTCCGATTGCGTAAATTGCGCAATAGTTTTACTTTCCAGAATATCGGCTGCTTTATAAAGAGCAGCCGCCTGTTGCTTCTTAAAACGTATGTATGGAAGCAACTGTTTAAGAATATTTTTGATTTGAGCAACTCCGTTAATACGGAGCTCGCTCATCCCGTCGTTGCGGCGAGACAAGTACCCAATACCTAAAATTTTCTTAATCCAGAAAAGTCCGGTTTCATGGCGGCTATCCTGATAAAAACAGATAGTGCACATAAACCGAAACTTTATTTTTCCATCTTTCCGTTTTTTGATTTGAAGCATTAAGCTGCCGTCTCCATCGAGAAAGCCAGCAATATAAGCTAAATCAGTTTTAGATCGACTTCCCACGGTATTGTCTTAATATTCTTGGTCCTCAAGTAATTGTACCATAATTGGGGAACCGTTTCCAATTATGGCTATCAACGGATACAAAAAATATTAAGATTTCACCGTTATTAGCCGAGTTTTCAATTCGCCTTACGGCGAAAAGTAGCAATCACTTTACTAGAGATGTGACCACTCAAATTTCGAACACCCACAGCAGATAAGGACCAACAAACTTTGTTATTTCGTTGTTCGCGGAAGCACGCGGAATTTAACGCGGACTAACGCGGAAACGAAGCATGGGCATTTCTGCCATGCTCTACATATCACTATGCAGTTCGGACTATATCTTCAACTATATTCTAGTGGTTCATTACTAGATTCCCGCTTTCGCGGGAATGATAATATAATGTCTGGCGTGTAGTCTCTACGGGTTTTCATCTAACTGATGAATCTTCCCTCGGTATTGTCTCACGTTTTCTACCATGAGAGTTTCACCGATTTAGCCAAATTTATAGACAGCATGGTTTTCCTTTTACTGTCTCACGACGTTTTGAACCCAGCTCGCGTACCACTTTAATAGGCGAACAGCCTAACCCTTGGGAGCTTCTTCACCCCCAGGATGTGATGAGCCGACATCGAGGTGCCAAACCCTCTCGTCGAT
>JAJYWK010000010.1 GCA_021791515.1 bacterium
TTGTCCTGAAGCTGCCGCAGCTGGTCTTCTGAGTAACTCATTTATGCGCCTTTCTCCCTCCAAGGTTAATTATACACAAATCAAAAAGCGGACTTTGTTTCAAGTCCGCTTTTTGGGGCTCAGTTCACAAGCAGGGGTGTTTTATTATTTATTACTATCCTATAATGCCATCTTTTGATGGTAGTAATAAGCCACTAAAGCGCCAACCAAGAATATCATCCCAAACCAATACAGCGAAACATACGCGTCTACAAATTCCAGCCAGTTTATATGCTGGAAGGAAATTGTACCCTGCACGGTGGCCACCGAAGCCATTAAATTGCTGTCCTGTTTTTGAATTTCCGCGACATAGTCGTTCTGCGCTTTTATTTGCTGCTCCATATACGCAAAGCTGGCCTGGTATGAGTTGTTTTCATTGGCAATTTGGGCATTCAAACTTTTAATTAATGTTTTAAGCTCATCTATTCTTGGCTCGTACGCGAAAGTCTGTCTGCTTTCCAATTCCGCCAATTCTTTTTTCGCGCTTGCTAACTGGCCTTTTAGAGAGCTGATGATTTGGTTGTGCTTGGCTGTAAGTTGACTACGGTCTTCATACATTTGCTTTAACTGATTTTGCGCGTCAACGCTTTGCTGCTCCAAATTTTGTTTCTGCGGCAGCATATTTTCGCCTTGCGTGGATTCCACTATAAATCTTGCGCCAACTAAATTCTTTAATTCCAAACGGAATTGGTCCAGTTTTTCCTGTGGCAGGGAAAAGCTTATGTAAGCCGAATTTTGTGATGAGGAAAAATTATCTATTCTGCCTTTAAACCCGCAGATGATAGTTTGCGCGGCGGCGGCCGTTTGTTGGACATCTCTGGCTTGCACAGCAGCGCTGTAGCTGGTCTTTATTAATTCGCGGTTGTCTGTAATCGGTACTTCCGGATTGTAAAGATAAGGCATTGTTGCCGGGCCGCCAAAGGTCTTGGCTTGTGGGGATTCAACCATAGCGCCATTGCTGGGAGCTGACTGATACTGCTCTGCCGCTTGAGGACCGGCCCCCAAGCCCACCATAGCCGGAGCATCGTTATTTAAATTTTGAACAGTTTGTGTTTTTGATTCATTAAAAACAACCTGTTTGGGCACAGACTGAAAGGCGCTTAAAACAAACACTACAACAGCTAAAGCCGCAAACGACACAGACATCCAAGGAAGTCTGCTATCCGCTTGATAATTATCAGAAGCCGGATTAAACCCTGCCAAAAGCCGGTGCTTTAGCGCCTCATTATTTTGGGGTAATGCCCGCTGGCTAATCCCCCACTGCTTTAATTGAGTTTCTAATTGGGTCACCCCATTAGAATTTTTCATATATTTTATCCTTTCAATTAATCCCGTTAGTTGATGGTACCTAAAAGAGCTTTCAAACATTTACAAATAATTCTAACGGGGTAAATATAATTTAAGTCAAACTCAATTTTCTTCTTGTGTCATTCCGGCCTCCGCCTGCCCGCCTCTGGCGGGAGCCGGAATCTATTTTATGGATCCTGAAATAAATTCAGGATGACAAACACAAATTAACTGTTGGATGCCATCAACTTTCTCGCTCTAGATACCGCCCTATACAGCCTCACCCTTACTGCCACAAAATTAATATTTAGCACCTTGGCAATCTCATCTATGGGCAAGTCCGCAATGTAGCGCAGACGCAATAATTCACGGTCGTCTTCTGATAAATCTTTTAAAATCTTTTCCACAACGAGGCGGTCATCGGTTGTTTTATTTGCATCGGGCGATGATACTTCTGCCATCTGGTCATCCAGCAACTCCACCTCTCCTTTGTTGTTTCGCCAATACTGCCGGCATTCGTTGCGCGCAATGGCAAATATCCAGGAACTGACGGAATTTCCCTTATAGCGGAATTGCGGCAGGGCCTGAATAACTTTTAGCCAAGTATTTTGAAAAATGTCTTCAGCCAGAGTTTTATCCTTTAAAGTGTTGACTAAATAGCCAAACAGCTTGGGAGTAATTGCGTCCCACAGTTTAGATAAAGCCTCCCTATCCCCTTTTTGAGCCTGTTTTACCAGTATTTGCTCTTCTTTTAAAGTCATAATTATGATATAGTGCGGCACTCTATACCAGTATAATACAAAAATGCATGAAAATGTTACAAACAAAAAAACAAGCAAAAAAACCGCCCTTCACCAGCTAATGGAGGGCGGTTTAATTTAGTACGAGGGCGCATCGTTTCATCATAGTTAAGGCCGAAACTCAATCCCAAATTTCTGGCTAACTTGCTTCGCCCATTTTTCAAGATAATCCAAACGGCTGTCGCCAACTATTTTATTGTCGTCCTTGTTTTTCTTTTCAGTAAGAAGCTGGTCAAGAGCCGCGGTGTGCGCGGATAATGTTTTGGTATGTTCGGTTAAAGTTTTGGTATGTTCAGCAAGAATTTCTTTAATAGGCTCAAGTTCTACTTTAATAACCTTTGAAATACCCTCAAGAGTTACATTTGACATATATTTAACAATTAATTCCAAAGAAATTATAGCATACTTTGACAATCAAAGACAAATTTTTAAGAATTGACAGACATAAGTCCTTTTTAAAATAATGACGTAATTAATTACATATTTCCACCCTCTCCCCTGCTTAGGGTAGACGCCAGGCTTTTTTTATGCTAAAATAGCATCCCAACCTGGGGATGCCCGGTAGAGCAACCTTGCAAACCTCCCTTGTGAGCTGTTTTGTAAACAAACTCTACCAGAAAGCGCGCTCCTCGTTGGAAAATTATATACTTTGCGTGGTCGGTTAAAAATAACGAACATTGCAAGGTTGTCTTACCGGGGATGACGGATTTTGACAGGACTTTGACATTTTTTCATATGCAAGACGAGCATGCCTAGTAGCCTCGTGAATCCTTTTAGGCATCAACAAATGAAAAATCATTTGCTAAGGTAAAGGAAGCTTTGGCTAACGCCTTTGCTATGCCTGTACCTGTTCTCGCTTAAACTTAGGCTAGAACGCCGCCCTTAAATCTGTCTCAATTTAAGATCAGCGGCTTTATTTGAGGCTGCATGGCGGTGGTTTGATTTACATCACCGGCACTAAGACTTGTAAATCAACTTTGATGTTTATTTGTCAGTTAGTTGCGTCAAAGTACTTTAACTGACTAATCTTGTGAACAATGGAAAAGTTGATTAGTTTTGGACCCGGGTTTAACTCCCGGCATCTCCACCATAAGGAACTTTGCAAATTTTTTGATGTTTCCTGCAACGCTCCGCCCCCCCGACAAGTCGGGGTCGCTCCGCTTTTCTGCAGGATTTCCGCCACTTTTTGCCATAAGGGGGCAAATTCCAAAACAACATTTTTGTTGAAAAGTTTGGGGTTTGAGCCAACGGTTTGCACGGCTTCTTTAATTTCTATAAGGTTTTTGGAATTTGCCGCTATTGCGGCTTTTTTCGTTTCTAAAATCCACGCCCGCAGGGGTTTGAGCCAATTCTTTCCCGTTCGTCCAAAATTCTCCAAGTCTTGCGCAAGCTGGACTTTTTGCTTCAACAGTTCTTCTTTCTTTGTAAGGTAGTTTTCTTTTGGTATATCGCCGTCAATGTAGGCGTTTACTAACTTATCCAGCTTGTCTTGAACTTGCTGGATTTGCTGTTTAGAATTTTGGACGAACATTTGCGACGAGCTGGTTTGTTCGTTTTCCCATATTTCAACCTGTTTAAGCATTTTGCCCGTGTCCTCGTCGCAAATGGTAATTTTTGAAAGCCGCGCCTTGAGTTGGTCTGCTAAAACGCTTTCCTGAATGAATTTTTGGGAGCAAGCCCCGCGCTTTTTGGTACAGCGGTAGTAGCGGTAAAATCCGCCGCTCTTGCCCACGGCGTTTTGTCCAGTTATAGCGCATTTACACTCTCCACAGGTTAAAAGTCCTCTGAATGGAAAGTTATGCAGTTCCTTTGACTTGCGGGGCTTGGCTTTGCGTTTTAGCACTATTTGCACGGCTTCAAAAATTGCCGGGGAAAGAATTGGCTGAAAGCTTCCCTCAAAGTATTCGCCTTTGTGCTTAGTTAAACCTAAGTAAGCCCTGTTGCTTAACATCCTCCAAATGGAAGCTTTGCCAAGTGGCGTTCGGTTTTTGGTTTCAACTCCCAATTCCGCCAAAAAATCTGCCAGACTTTCGTAAGTGTATTTGCCTGTGGCAAATTCCTCAAAAGCCCGTTTTACGACTTTAGAGTGAAACGGGTGAGGTTCTATGGTTCTGGTTTTAAAATTGTTTAAATAACCAAACGGGGCTTTTGTTAGCCACTCGCCTCTGCGTATTTTTTGGCGGAAACCGCGGTTAATATTTTCTACCAAGTTGTCGCTATAGTATTTGCTTTGTCCGAACGCCACTTGTAGCATAAACAACCCTTGCGGCGTGGGCTCAAACCAAAATGTCAGAAAGCGCAAAGAAACTATTTTTGTGGTGTCTACAAGGTAAATAACTTTACCGCCGTCAACACTATTTCTCGCTAACCTGTCTGGATGCCAAGCTAAAATACCAACTCCTTCGGAGTTTTCAACTAAACTCATCATTTCATTAAACTTTTCCCTGCCGGGCTTCTTTGCGCTTTTTGACTCTGTAAATTCTTCCAGAATTTCCAGGTTTTCTCTGCGCGCGTACTGCCGCAATTCAAAAAGCTGTGCTTCTATACTCATTATTTGGTGGTCATCATCTTCCGTGCTTTTGCGCGCGTAGAGAAAATATTTTGGTTTGAGCATAAATTTTTAAATTTATATTTTAGAAGCGAAAAAAAGCAGCAGCAAAAAGTGGCGGAAATCCTGCAGAAAAGCGGAGCGACCCCGACTTGTCGGGGGGGCGGAGCGTTGCAGGAAACATCAAAAAATTTGCAAAGTTCCTTATGGTGGAATATACTGAACACAGCGAGAACCTTTTTTGAAGGCTTTTAGGGGGCAAAATTTCCGAAGGAAATTTTGCCCTGATACTGCACGGCGGGGCGGCGGCAAAAAGAAAAAGGGGTGTGGGGAAAATGAATTTTTGCCGCCGCCCTCGCCGCCTGCCGCCGCCGACGGAAACAAAAACAAAAGACAATTTAGATTATTGTAAAGCCGCTTGCCCCGCCCGCCCGTGCGCGCGGCTTTTTTCTATTAACTCCCATTTGCTTGTATTATTGGTATTTTAGGTGTAAAATAAAGAAAATTAAATACGGCCTAAACTCACGGTTTTGCCGTGGGCATGGCATTAAAACCTTGAGAGATACTGAACCCCGCGTTCAGCGTCCTCTCAAGGTCGTGTCCCGAAAGGGGCGCGTGGTCGCAAGGCCTCGCTGACACGGGGCTTTGTGTAAATAAATTATTAATCATAAAAGTTATGGATAATCACAATGGTTATACAGCAAACAATATGGTTCCAAAAAAATTTAATATTTTGCACATAATTGGCGTGTTGATGGTGCTGTTAGGTTTGGGAGAATTATATTCCGGGGTAAGTGTTTTAGTCAGCCCTCTGCGTTCTGTTTTAGGGCAAGTTGGTTTTTTACAAAGAGTGGTTATTGCTGAATTTATTTTTGGTATTTTATATGTCATTTTTGGAATCTTTACTTATAAAAATAAATTCCTAAAATTTACCATGCTAATTTTGCTTGCCTTTATTGCGGTTTTTTACTTTTTCACTGGCGGCCGTATTCCTAGATTTGACATGGTCTTCTCGGGAATATTTTTTATAATTCTAATTTTTCAATTGAGGGGGCAAAAAATCAATTGAAAGGGGAAGTCAATTTTAATATGAAAAAAATAGCTTGGGGTTTATTAACAATTTGGTTGATAGCTTTTGGGGCGCTATTCATTAAATTTTTAAGTGGTGGACCTTGTGGATTTGACGCTCCTTGTAAAGATAGCCCTGCTGAATTTATCAACTACGCCATTTTCGGATTTGTTAGCTTAATCATAATTATATTCTTCATTATATACGCTTACTCCAAAAAGCCTGGCGAGCTAAAAAAATAATTCTAGAAACATACTAAATCTTTTAATCCTAAATTAAACTATGAAAAAAATATTTTTTATGCTGCCAATCATTTTATTGGTGGCGGCCGGGTGTAATACAAATCAACAACAAACAAACAATCAGGCTCCTACGCCCCCTACTCAACAAACCAGCACAGGACTTACCCGAATACCTCGAGAGAAAATAAATACTACTTCTCAAGGCATCTTTGATGGTTCTTCAATGAAACCGGCATTGGAATCCGGACAGGTGTTTAATATGGATAAAACCGTAACAAATTATCAAAGAGCAGATATTGTATTTTTTAATTCCAAAGGTTTATCATCTAACGAGCAATTTATTAAAAGAATTGTCGGATTACCTGGCGAACAAGTAGAAATCAAAAACGGAAGTGTTTTTGTCAATCAACAAAAGCTTGATGAAAGCGTTTACTTAAGTTCAGATATTCAAACGATGGGTAAGGCAGGCGTGGTCACTTTAGGTGCTGATGAATACTTTGTTTTGGGAGACAATAGGCCTGCAAGTGTAGACTCAAGATTTTTTGGACCTATTAAAAAAAGTTGGATTTTTGCCAAAGTTACCCCGACCAATTATAGTTCTGATATAATGCATCCTTAATGCGATATAAAATGTTTTATTTCGCCGCTTTGTGGCGAATTTAGTCGGCGGCGGCAGGCGGCGAGGGCGGCGGCAAAAATTCATTTTCCCCACACCCCTTTTTCTTTTTGCCGCCGCCCCGCCGTGCAGTATCAGGGCAAAATTTCCTTCGGAAATTTTGCCCC